>JBJKRD010000112.1:0-4693 GCA_046704925.1 Opitutaceae bacterium
TTTCAGCGCTGGCTGAGGACGTCGCGGGCTTCGTCCAGCAGGCGCTTCTCTTCGTCGGTGAGCGCCCCGAAGCCCTCGCTGTTGATCTTGTCGAGGATCCGGTCCACTTCGGCGCGCAGGTCGTCGCGGCTGGTGATGTTCACCTTGAATTTCGTGGTGGCAGCGACCGTCTTCGTCCGACGGCGCAGCCAGCCGGGCAGTTCGATCCGGGGCGGGGTGAAACCGCCGAACAGCTCCACCCGCCCGGCGACGCGGTAATAAACGTAGGCGGTGAGCATCGCCGCAAGGTTGGCGGCATGGCCGTTCCAGAGCGGGGATGGCCGCCCGGTGGCCTCGTAGAACAGAAAACCGATGAGGTCGAGGGCCACCCAGCACCAGCAGAAGACCTTCGGTTTCACGGTCACCGGGACGATGAAGAACGCCAGAAACGTCATGCGTTCGTTGGCGTGGTAGCAGCAATAGAGGGCGAAGATGCCCGCCAGGGTGGCGTAGGGCCCGACCAGGAGCCAGTCGACGCCCAGCGCATAGGCGGCGCACCACGCGGCCGCGCCGGCGGCGATGAAACCGCCGTACAACCAGGCGAGGCGTTTCGATCCCAGCCGGTCCCGCAGGTCCCCGCCGAAGAAATACAGCCCCAGCAGGTTGAAAATGAGGCCAAAAATCCCGCCCGTGTAACCCGCGGTGTTTTGCAGGAAGTTGTAGGTGAAGAGGGTCCAGAGCTTGTGGCCGTGCAGCACCGCGCCCGCCGAAAGCCCGAACCAGGCGTACTGCGCGTATTGTCCCAACCAGCGCTCCACCACCAGTTGCAGCAGGTAAAGGACGATGAAAACGCCCATCAGCCCCTTCACCAGGTCGACCTGGGAGGGTCGGGAGGCTTCCCGCATATAGGGCCGATCGGACAGCATCGGACGGAAATTAGGAGTACCCGCGGGCAAACTCAAGTTCCACCCAATCCTCGCCGGCTTTCGGGCGGCGCGCCGGCCCCGGGATACCCCTTGACAGCCCCGGGCATTCGTTTTTGTTCGCCGTGATCATGGCCAACAAAGCAGATAAGTGGGAAACCAACGCGCCAGGTAAGTTTTACGTCGACCAGCAGTGCATCGATTGCGACCTCTGCCGTGAGACGGCTCCAGCATTCTTCACCCGCTCGGAAGAGGGTGGCTATTCTTACGTGAGCAAGCAGCCCACGACGGAGGAGGAGATCGCGGGCTGTATGGAGGCGCTGGAAGGTTGTCCCGTCGAGGCGATCGGCAACGACGGCGACCAGTAGTCGCCCCGGCCGCGTCCGTCCGGTCTGCGTCCAGTCCCGGTTCGCCGTGAGAAAGCGATTCGTCTGCCGGATCAAGGCGGAGGAAGGCTGTTAACCGAAATTTAGATCGTAGTTAACTTCGACTTGTGCCGTCGAGCCGGAGCTTCTATCGGTGGCGGCATGAGGCGCACGCACTTCCGCCGGCTCGCCGGCCTTCTCCTCCTCGTCATGACCGCCGGGCTTCGTCTGCCCGCCGCGGACCCTGCGTCCACAGCGCTGCCGGCTTACGTGGTGTCCTCGCCGCGGGTGGCCCTGCAGGACTCCGCGGCATCGTTCGCGATGCCCATCACGACGCTCCGGTTTGAGCCGCTGGTGGACGTGGAGACGCGGAACCTGGCGGAGAGCCAGGCGGATGTCACCATTCAGGGCGGCATCTTTTCCAACACGGGTTTCCGCATCGGGGCCGCCTCGCTCTACGACCCCCAGACGGGCCACTATTTCGCCGAGATTCCCGTGGCGCCCGCGATGCTTTCGTCGCCGGACGTCCTGACCGGCTTCGCCGGCGCGCTCGATGGCCTCAATGCCAGCGTCGGGACCATCGCCTACGAATGGCGGCGGATCCGCCCGCGCGGTGAATGGGCGGCGGTCGCCGGCCAATACGATACCTACCAGGGCAGCATCTACGAGGGGGTGGTGAACGGCCCGCTGGGGGCCGATGCGGAGATCGCGCGATCGGTTTCCCATGGGTCGGTGCCGTTCGGCGATCACCGGTTCCAGCGCTACAATTTTCGTCTGCAACTGGTGGAGGCGGACGCGCAGACCGATCTCTTTTACGGCTACCAGGCGAAACTGTTTGGCTGGCCGAACCTTTATACGCCGTTCGGTTCGGACGAGACGGAAAACCTGCAGACGGTTCTGATCGCCCTCAACCGGCGACAGCATTGGGGTCCCGATGACTGGCTTGAAGTCTCCGGGTTCTGGCGGCGAAACAAGGACGACTATGCCTTCAACCGGTTTGCGCCGCTGGGGCCGGTTCATCCCTATCAACACACGACGTGGGTGGAAGGCCTGGGGGTGTCCGGCCGGGCCGATCTCGGAGTCTTCCAGCTGGGATATCGCGGCGAATGGATGGCGGATGACCTCAAATCCACGTCGCTGATCTATGGCCG
Source organism: Opitutaceae bacterium (assembly GCA_046704925.1). Classification (GTDB taxonomy): domain Bacteria; phylum Verrucomicrobiota; class Verrucomicrobiia; order Opitutales; family Opitutaceae; genus Fen-1467. The sequence continues at coordinate 2,419 of JBJKRD010000112.1, forward strand.
CTTTCATTCGCGCTCCTATGCCAAGCTCGCCCTGGCCCCCGAGCGAACCTGGGTCTTCGCCAGCCGGCGGCGCCTGACGTTGCGGGCCGGCGTGACCTACGACGATACCAACCGTGAGTCTTCGGCGGTGTCCCCGCTGGTGGAGCTCGCGCTCGCGCAAGCGGGGCCGGGGGGCGGTTCCCGGCGGTTCTATCTCAGCTATGCAGAAGCGACCCAGGTTCCCTCCTACACGGCGTTGGATTCGAACCCCGCCGCCGGTTTGTTCCGGGGGAACCCGGATCTGGGCCGGGCGACCAGCCGCGACTGGGAACTGGGCGGCGACGTTGCCCGCGGGGCCTTGCGGGTGCAGGCCGCCTTCTTCCACCGGCAGGACGACCGGTTGGTCGACTGGACCTTCCAGCAAGGGGTGATCGCCCGGATTGCCAACCCGGTCGACGTGACCACCACCGGGGCGGAGACGGTGCTGCGATGGACGCTGCCGCGGGGCGAAATCGTCCTCGGCTACACCTTCCTGCACAAGAACGCCGATTACGGGTCCGCGGAGGTCGACGGCAGTTTTTATGCGCTCAATTATCCGCGGCAGCGGCTGACCGCCGCGATCGTGGCGCGGCTGGGGGCGGGCTTCGAGTTGCGCATGGACAACGAGGCGCGCCTCCAGGAGCCCAATCCGTTGCGGACCGCAGGAGGGGACCGGACGGTGCTTTCGTCCCTGGGCATCTTCTACCGGCCGCCGGGCAGTCCGAATCTGGATTTGTCCCTGCAGGTCGACAACCTTTGGAATTCATCGTTTCAGGAGATACCGGCGGTTCCCGCCGCGCGGCGCCAGATATCCGCCGGAACAACCTACCGCTGGTAGCCGGACCGGATGGCCGCCTCGACGACGTGGAGGCCCGCGCAAAAAAATGCCTATTTGACGCGTGGCGGATACGGTGCGGGTGCTGGGGTTGTCGCAGGGAGTGGCAATCGAAGGACGGTTCTTTGGGCCGGGGGGAATTGCGTCACGGGTGTGCAATGCTGACACGGCTCATGCGCCACGGCGGGACGCAACTGCCTGCCGCTGTAGGCCACGGAGTCAGAGCCTGTTCGCAGAGATTGCAAGGCAGGCTGCCGGAGCAACTTGGGATGCCCTGCTGGTTGCGAGCGATTGCGGAAACTTGGGACGCCTTGTGCTTGTCCCTTAGTCAACATTCATTACGTCATGACCATGCCCATCGCATTCGCGTTTCTTCCCCAGCCGGTCTTTTGGCTGTTGTTCGCGCTGGTCTTTATTTTTGCCTTTTACGCGCAGATTCGGGTCTCGAGCGTCTACGGAAAATACCTGCGGGTCGCTTCGCGCGGCCGCATTACGGGACGGGAGGCGGCGGAGGCCGTGATGTCGCAGGCGGGCATCGACAACGTGCAAGTCGTGGAGATTCCCGGGCAGTTGACCGACCATTACGATCCATTGCACCTTCGGCTGTGCCTGTCGTCCCAGAATTACCGCGGCACCAGCCTGGCGGCCTTGGGGGTGGCGACCCACGAGGCGGGGCACGCAATCCAGCACAAGATCGGTTACAAGGCGCTGCAGGCGAGGATGGCGCTGGTCCCCGTCACTCAGTTCACCTCGAGCCTGCTCCCGTTCATCATGTTCGGCGGATTCTTCTTCGGGTTTGGCGGCATGCTGCTCGATCTGGGCATCATCGTCTATGCTGTGCTCAGCTTGTTCCAATTGATTACTCTGCCGGTGGAGTTTGACGCCAGCCGGCGGGCGAAGGTGGAACTGGTGAACCTGGGCATATTGGACCGCGATGAGATGCCGGGGGTCAACGCGACCCTCAACGCCGCCGCGCTCACTTACGTGGCTGCGTTCATCACTGCCCTCATGCAGCTCTTGTGGCTGCTTTCGATGCGGCGCGACTGAGGCCGTACGCCTTCCGGACGTTCCGGCTAAGCTTCGTGCGGGCCGCGCGGAGCCTCGCCCCAGACCCCGCGTCGGTCCGAACTTCGGCTGACGAGCTGGCCTGCAAGCCGTAGCCTTGGGGGAAGCGGGAGGGATCGCCCTCCTTCGCGGCTGCCCAGGCGCTCGCCTATCTGAGGCGACGGCTGGCGGAGGAGGAGGGATTCGAACCCCCGGTGGGCGTAAGCCCACGTCTGATTTCAAGTCAGGTGCCTTAAACCACTCAGCCACTCCTCCGGGGAGCGGTTCTAACTTTGTCCGGGGCGGGGACATGTCGAGCTTTCTTGCCGCACCCGCCTGGCGCTCATTCCCGCGGTTTCAGACGCATAAGGACCCAGA
>JBJKRD010000113.1:0-9940 GCA_046704925.1 Opitutaceae bacterium
GCGACCGGCAGGTGCAGCAGCTCCTGCAGCTCCAGCCCGGCGAGGATGAACGGCCCGACGCCCTTGAGGTCGTTGTCCACGATCGGCTCGCTCAGATAGTATGCGTAGGTGCCGTCCCGTCCGTAACCGAGTCCCGCGCCGGCGCAGCATTGCGTCAACGTCACCGCTCCGCGGCCGTCGACCTTGACCAGATGGTCGATCAGGCCCGCGTAGCCCTTCAGCAGCACCGGCAGATATTCCCGCGAGAGGTACCCCCGATTGATCCCCTTCGCCAGGGTGTAGACGAACATGCTCGAAGCGGTCGCCTCGAGGTAGTTTCCCTGACGCTTCCCCTGATCGGTGACCTGGTACCACAGGCCGGTGGCCGGGTCCTGGTACCGCGCGACCCCGGCGCAGACCTGCTGCAGCCGGGCGATGATCTCCGGGCGCGCGGGATCATCCGCGGGAAAATAATCCAGCGCGTCCACCAGCGCCATCGCATACCACCCGATTGCCCGGCTCCAGAAACAGGGCGAAGTGCCGGTCTCCTTGTTCGCCCACGACTGCGTTTTGCTTTCATCCCAGCCATGGTAGTAGAGGCCGGTCTTCGCATCGTAGGTGTGCGCGCCGGCCAGGCGGAGTTGTTTCGCCACGTCGGCGAAATCGACCGGTTCGTGGAAGCGCTGCGCATATTCGGCGTAGAACGGCGCCTCCATGTAAAGCCCATCGAGCCACATCTGGTGGGGATACCGCTGCTTGTGCCAGAAACCGCCGTCACTGGTGCGCGGCTGGGCGGCAAGCTGGGTCCGCAGCCGGGCGGCGGCCTTCTGATAGCGCGCCTCCCCCGTCAGCCGATAAAGCGCCAGCACGGTCTTGCCCGGATTGATGTTGTCGAGGTTGTAGTCCTCGGTCCGATAGCCGTGAATCTGACCATCGGGGCTGATGAACGAGCCGATGACCCGGTCGGCGTAATGCCAGTAGGACGGCGCGCCAAGGCGCTCACCCAGCTTCACCAGGGAAAGCGTGAACAGGCCGACGGTGTAATCCCACTTGGCCTTCCCACCCTCCTGGTAGACGAGACTGTCGCCCCGGCGGGCCATCTCGGAATCGGCCATGCGCACCGACCATTGCAGCGGCGTCGCGCCGGCGAACGCGGTCGGCAGCGGCGGCTCCGCCGCGCGCACGGCCCCGAAGCTCAGAAGGACGGCGGGGATAAAACGCAGACAAAAACCGGGGGTTCTTTTCATGGTGAGGCGGGGATCAGAAAGCTCGGCCGTCCGTTGACGGCACCGGGGGCAACTGGAGATTCGACGTGTAGCGGACACGTGTCCGTCAGACAAGCAAATCCGCCGTTTTTTTGTCGGGCGGAGATCCCGGTTCGCGGACACAAAACGGCCGCCTGGCGCAGCAGGCGGCCGGGAGGGTTGGCGGCGGCGGCGGCTCAGCGCGCCAGCCAACCGCCGTCGACCGCGATGGTGTAGCCGTTGACGTAGTCCGCGGCGGCGGAGGCCAGGAACACCACGGTGCCTTTCAAGTCGTCGGGCGTACCCCAACGCCCCGCCGGAATCCGGTCGAGAATCGCCTTGTTGCGGGCCTCGTCCGCGCGCAACGCCGCGGTGTTGTCCGTGGCCATGTAGCCCGGGGCGATGGCGTTGATGTTGATGCCCTTTCCGGCGAGTTCATTGGCCATGAGCCGGGTCAAGCCCATCACCGCGCTCTTCGACGCGGTGTACGAGGGAACCCGAATGCCCCCCTGGAAGGAGAGCATCGACGCCACGTTGACGATCTTGCCCGGCGCCTTCCGCGCCAGCAGCTCGCGCACAAACGCCTGGCTGAGGAAAAAGACGGCGCCCAGGTTCACGTTGATGACGTCGTCCCAATCCTTCTCCGAGAATTTGTCGAAGTCCTCCCGCCGGATGATGCCGGCGTTGTTGACGAGAATATCGAGGCGGCCGGTCAGCTTCTTCGCCTCCGTGATCACGCGCGGGATCGCTCCGCGGTCCGCGAGATTGGCCTGCACCGAGACGGCCTTGCGGCCCGCGGCCTTGACCAGGGCCTCGGTCTCCGGGCTGGGCACGATGTCCACCAGCACCACGTCCGCGCCCGCCTCCGCCAGGGCCTGGGAATAGCCCTGCCCCAGGCCGCGGGAGGCGCCGGTGACGATGGCCGTTTTGCCGTCGAGTCTGAAACGATCGAGTATCGAGCTCATAGGTTGGGTTGATCAGGTTTGAATTGTGGCGGCGGCTCACCGCAGGTCGGCGATCGGGACCGCATCCATGTCGTGAAAGACCTGGTTGTCCCCGCCCATGGCCCAGCAGAAGCGATAACTGCCGGTGCCGGCGCCCGCATGAATCGACCACGCCGGCGACAACACCACCTCGCGGTCGCGCACGATGAGGTGGCGCGTGGCGCGCGGCTCGCCCATCAGGTGGACCACGATCTGGGGTCCGAGATCGAAATACATGTAGATCTCGGTGCGCCGGCTGTGCGTGTGCGGCGGCATGGTGTTCCAGACGCTGCCCGCCTCGAACTCCGTAAAGCCCATGACCAGCTGGCAGCTCTTGATCCCGTTCAGATGGATGTAACGGCAGATGCGCCGGCGGTTGGCCGCGGCGGAATCGCCGAGCTCCTGCACCTCGGCCTGGGCCCGGGCGGCCAGCGCGGTCGGATGTTTCGCATGCGCGGGCGTGCTGATAAAATAGAACTGCGCCTGCCCGGAGGGGCCGTTCGCAAAAGTCACCTCCTGCTCGCCGCGCCCGACGTACAGGCAGTCGAGGTGATCGAGCGTGTGCTGGGCCGCGCCCACCTGCACCACGCCGGCGGCGCCGATGTTGAGGATGCCGATCTCGCGTCGCTCGAGGAAATAATCCGTTCCGGTCTCCTTGGCCCCGGGCAGCGGGAGCGCCCGGGCGCCCGGCACCGCGGCCCCGACGATCATGCGGTCGAGGTCGGTGTAGTGGGCGGTCACCTGCCCGGGCTGAAACAGCCCGCCGATCAGGAAACTCTCGCGCAGTTGCTCCGTGCCGAGCGTATTCGCCGCGGCCGGATTCGGGAAATAATGCAGTTTCATGGTGCAGGGGTCTTATTCCGCCACGATGCTGGCGATCTTGATGGGGGACTGCGCCCGCCGGGCGCAATCGGCGACGTAGGCTTTCCACTCGGCTTCGGAAGCGAACTGGCCGCTCTTCGTCCAGCCGGCGCCGGCCCAGTATCGCACCGGCTGGCCCGAGTTCGCCTTGACCAGAATGAGGTGGTTGAGCTGGTCCTGCGCGTAGCCCTGGAACTCGCCGGGGGTCACGACGACCGCCTCGCCCAGCGAACCGTTGGTCTTCTCCGCCTCCCATTGGACCAGCGCATGGTCCATCTCGTCCTGGGTCAGCGTCACCTTCGGGTCCTGGCCCTTGTCCGCACTATCCTTGTTGAGCCCGATGCCGACGGTGACCGCGGGCGCGCCCTCGATCGTGAAGGTACTTTCGATCTGGTCCAGGTTGTGGCCGGCGTCGACCGTGAACCGCTTCACTTCCGCAACCTTCACCCCGTTGCCGGCATCCCACGGCGCGTAGCTGATGTCGAACACCGCGCGGATGGGGCCGTTGGCGAGCACCTGCCACGCCGCCCAGTTTCCGGAGACATGCAGCTTCCCGTCGCTCCAGATTCCCGTCCCGCCGCAGCCGCGCGACGTGCCCACATTGTACATATCCAGGCCCTCCCCCGAGTCCTCGTGGTAGTGGCCCTTGAGGTACCAGCGGTCGACGATCAGGTAGGGCACGCGTTTGCACCAGACGTCGATGCCGCTGCTGATCATGCGGGTGCCGCCGGCCGCCGGGCTGTCGAGTCCGGGACCATAGATGCGATGGGCGATCCGGTCATTCTCCCAGGCAAAATCGTCAAACCGCTCCGGGACGTAGCGCGCAAACACCTTCGAGGGGAACGGCGGCACGGGTTTCTCCGACGCCTCGATGGTGAAGGTCGCGGACTTCTCGCCCGCGGCGAAGTCGTGCTGGAACAGCAGGTCCAGGTAGTAGTCGTGGTGCTCCTCCGGTTTGAAATTCGTAACCTGGTAGGGCAGCACCGCGCCCGTCGCATCCCGCACCACGTAATGGTCGATCATCACCCCGGGTAACCGGCGTTGGACCTCCCCGATGGGAATCGCGATGGTCTCGGCGGGCCGGGCGATATCCACCAGATCATTCGTGACGGTGACGACAATCTTGCCGGCGCCTTGCGCGGAGAGGGCGGCGCAGGCCAGGAGGGCGAGGGCGATTTTTTTCATGACGGTGAAGAAGAACCAGGGAGACAAAAATCAAACACAACGGCCGGCGCAAGCGAGCCCGGAAATGGACAGTTCGAAAGCGCCGCTCCGGCCACGCTTCCGCTGGACGTCGGTTTAGCGGCCGCGGCCGGCCCGGCAGTCCGCCGGCTCCACCGCGATGCCACCGGGCCGGAAGGGGCCCGTCCCGGCCTCGCCGGCGCCGGCGCGACCCCGCGATTCGTGCTTGTCGGACGCCCCCGCCTTGGGTCAGGGATTGAGTGTTCCCATGCCCCCGCCGACTCCAGTCGAGGTGCAGATCATCGGTTCCGAGGTCGCGATCCGTTGGAGCGACGGCCGGGAAACCTATTTCGCGGCCGGCCGGCTCCGGGCCGCTTCGCCCAGCGCCGAGACCCAGGGGGAGCGCGATATCTTCGGCCAGCAGCATGGCGGACACGGTCCGCGGGATTTTGGCGATGTGTCCGTCGTCGGCTGGGAGAGGATCGGCAATTACGCCCTGCGCTTTGATTTCAGCGACGGGCATCGCACCGGCCTTTACGCCTACGAATATCTGCGGCGGCTCGCGGAGGCGGAGTGACGGCGGCGGCGCGCCCGCGGGTCACGCACGGAAAAAAGGTGTCGCCGCGGGCCCGGCTTGTCCCCCACCCTGACCCCTCGACCATGAGCAATCCAACCTTTCCCGCCCGCACCACCACCGCGGAGATCGAACTGGGCACCACCCTGCAGCCGAAATTCGGCGCCGACGGCCTCATTCCGTGCATCACCACCGACGCCGCCACCAACGAGGTGCTGATGTTCGCGTTCATGAACGCGGAGGCGCTCGCCCGCACGCTCGATGCCGGCAAGGCCACTTACTGGAGCCGGTCGCGCAACAAACTGTGGGTGAAGGGCGAGGAATCGGGTCACGTGCAGCTGGTGCGGGAGTTGTTGATCGATTGTGACCAGGACGTGGTCCTCCTGAAGGTCGAGAACGTCGGCGGCGCCGCCTGTCACAACGGCTATCGCTCCTGCTTCTACCGCCGGCTGGCCGATGCCGGCTCCCGCCGCCTTGAGTTCACCGGGCCGCGGGTTTTTGACCCCGCGACGGTGTACAAAAAGAAATAGCCGGCGCCCGTTTCAGCGCCCGGGCATGAGGCCGCGTTCGCTGACCTTGGCGAACCCCAGGACGCGCTGGAATTCGTCGGACGAGGCCTGCGGGTCCTTTTGCAGGCGTTCCAGCGCCTGGCCGCGGTTGAGCCCCTCGCGGAAGACGATCCGGTGGATCAGCTTCACCCGCTCGATCTGCTCGGGGTTGAATCCGCCGCGCTCCAGACCGACCTTGTTGATCGAGCGGATGACCGCCGGATTCCCGTCGGCGATGAAAAACGGAGGCACATCCTGCACCACCTTCGACATCGCGCCCAACATCGCGTAAGCCCCCACTCGGCAAAACTGGTGCACGCCCGCACCCCAGCCGACGTTGACGTGGTCGTCCACCACCACGTGCCCGGCCAGCGCCGACTGGCTGCTCATCACCAGATGATCGCCGATCACGCAATCGTGGGCGATGTGGCTGTAGGCCAGGATGACATTGTCGTTCCCCAGCACCGTGTAATCGCCGTCCTTGGTCGCGAAATGCACCGTCACGTATTCGCGAAAAATATTGCGATCCCCGATGCGCAGCCCGGGGTTGCCGCCCCGAAACTTCAGGTCGTGGGTCTTCGTGCCGATCGCGGCGTAGGGAAACACCTCGCACTGGCGTCCGAGGACCGTGTTGCCCTCGACCGTGGCGTGGTGATGGATCACCGTGCCGTCGCCGATGACCGCCGTACCGCCCAGGAAGGCGAACGCGCCGACCGTGACGTCGGCTCCCAGTTGAACGGTCGGCTCCACCAGGGCGGTGGGATGGATTTGGTTTGCCATGAGGGGGATGCGGGTTGGCGGCTGGACACGGCGCCGTTTATCCGGTTCCGAAGCGCCCCTCCGGAGTGCCGGAATATCCCCGGCGGGGCGGACCGGTGCTGCCCTGGACCAGGCCGTTCATCCGACCTGCTCCTCGTCAACCACCGTAAACATCAATTCGGCGGACGACACGACCAGGCCGTCGACGCTGCACGACACCTCCGCGGTGGCGATCCGGTTGCCGCGCATCTTCGTCAGCTTGGCGTTGATCACCAACTGGTCGCCCGGCCGCACGGCCTTGCGGAACTTCACCTTGTCGGCGCTCATGAAGAGCGCGACCTTCCCCTCGGTGGACCCCCGCCGCAGCAGCAAGACGCCGGCCGTCTGCGCCATGGCCTCCACCTGCAGCACGCCGGGCATCACCGGATTGCCCGGGTAATGCCCCGCGAAATACGGCTCGTTGATCGTGACGTTCTTGATCGCCACCAATTCGTCGTCGCCCACGAATTCCACGACCCGGTCGATCATGACGAACGGATAGCGGTGCGGCAGCGTGTCCAGGAGCCGTCGGATGTCGAGGGAGGTCTCGGTGGCCAGCACCTGCTTCGGCCGCGCCTTTTTCCGGCCGCCGCCCTTTAATTCCTCCATCCGGGCATAAAGGGCTTTGGTGAGATCGGCGTTGATCGCGTGGCCCGGTCGCGTCGCGACGATGTGCGCCCTGAGCGGCAACCCGAGCAGCGTCAGATCCCCGATGATGTCCAGGATCTTGTGCCGCACGAACTCATCGGCGAAACGCAGGGGTTCCTTGGAGATGATCTTGTCCCCCTTGATCACGATCGCGCAATCCAGGCTGCCGCCCTTGATCTTCCCCAGCTTGACCAACTCCTCGATGTCCTCATAGACCGTGAAAGTCCGGGCCGCCGCGATCTGCGTAATGTAAGTATCCGGATCGATGGCCAGGGACAGATGCTGGGTGTGGATCCCGCGATCGTCCGCCGAAGTGCAGGAGATCTTCAGGCCGTCCGCCGGCAGCGCGATCAACGAGGAGTTGCCGCGGGTCACCGAGACCGGCTGGTCGAGCACGAAATACTGCCGCTCCCCCTCCTGCTCGACCGGTTCGGCTTCCAGGATCAGGTTGACGAACGGCTTGGCCGAACCGTCGACGATCGGCGGTTCGCTCGCGTTCATCTCCACCAGCACGTTGTCGATGCCGCAGCCATGCAACGCGCTGAGCACGTGCTCGATCGTGGAGATCTTGGCGTGACCCGACTGGATCGTCGTCGCCCGCACGAGGTCGGTGATCAGGTCGACCCGGGGCTTCACCTCGGGCTGCCCGGCGAGGTCCACCCGCCGGAAGACGATGCCGTGACCGGCGGGCGCGGGTTTCATCGTCAGCGTGACCGCCTCGCCGGTATGAAGCGCGTTGCCGCTCAGCGAGACCTCACGCAGGATGGTCCTTTGCTTCATGGATTTGGCGCAGTGTCCGTGGGCCGCTGAAAAGGGCAAGCTTGGAGATATTCGCAGGCGGCCCTTGACACTCCTCGAACCGCTTTCTTACTCCCTTAGCTCTTTCGCAAGACAAAATCAGCCAACCGCAATCGCTTATGCCGTCCGCCAACGACCTCCGCAAAGGGCAGGTGATCCGCTTCAACAACGAGCCGCACCTCGTGATGGAGACCCAGCACCGCACCCCCGGCAACCTGCGCGCCTTTGTCCAAGCCAAGTTACGCAACCTTAAGAACGGCCGCTCGCTCGATCAGCGATTCAACTCCACGGAGCCGATGGAGGTCTTGTCCACCGACCGCCGCACGCTCGAATACAGTTACGCCGACCGCGACAATTACGCGTTCATGGATCCGAACAACTTCGAGACCATCGAGTTGAGCATCTCCATGCTCGGCGAGGCGCGCAACTATCTGGTCCCGAACGGCAAGGTTGAAGTGCTGTTCGTGGACGAACAACCGGTGACCGTCGATCTGCCCTCGTCGGCGGCTCTGAAGGTGACCGAGGCGGCGGAAGGCATCCGCGGCGACACCGCCAGCAATGTGCAGAAACCGGTGACCTGCGAGACCGGCCTGGTGGTCCAGGTGCCTCTCTTCATCAAAATGGGCGACGTCATTCGCGTCAGCACGGCCGACGGGAGCTACCTCGGCCGCGCCTGAACCGCCGGCCGCTCTTCCGCTTCCCGGGCCCGGACTGCGTTCCGGGTCTTTTTTTGTTCCCGTCCGGCACTTGCGACCGGACCGCGGCGGTATGTAATGCGCCCATGCAGAAAGACCCCCGACGTTCCTGGGCCGAGCCCTTCAAGATCAAGGTCGTCGAGCCCCTCAAAATGACCACCCGCGAGCATCGCGAGCGGGCGTTGGCCGAAGCCGGTTACAACACATTTCTCCTGCGCTCGGAGGATGTGTACATCGATCTCCTCACCGACAGCGGCACCAATGCCATGAGCGACAACCAGTGGGCGGGCCTGATGCTCGGTGACGAAGCCTATGCCGGGAGCCGGAACTTCTACCACCTGGAGGCCATGGTCCGGCAGTATTACGGCTACCGGTATATCGTCCCGACCCACCAGGGACGTGGTGCCGAAAACCTCATTTCCCGGATTCTGATCAAACCCGGCGACTTCGTGCCGGGCAACATGTACTTCACGACCACGCGCCTGCACCAGGAATTGGCGGGCGGCACCTTCGTCGATGTGATCATCGACGAAGCCCACGATCCCGCCAACGCGCATCCGTTCAAAGGGAACGTGGATCTCCGGAAACTGGCCGATCTCGTTGCGCGCGTCGGCGCGGCCCGGGTCCCCTATGTCTCGGTCGCCGCCACCGTCAACATGGCCGGCGGCCAGCCCATCGCCATGTCCAACCTGCGCGAAGTGCGGGCGTTCTGTGCCAAGCACGGGATTCGCGTCATTCTCGACGCCACGCGCGCACTCGAGAACGCCTATTTCATCAAGCAGCGCGAACCGGGCTACGCCGAGCGGACCCTGGCCGAGATCCTGAAGGAAATGTGCTCCTGCACCGACGGGTGCACGATGAGCGGCAAAAAGGACCTGCTGGTGAACATCGGCGGCTTTCTGGCGGTGAACGACGACGCCCTCCACGAGGAGGCGCGCAACCTGGTGGTCGTCTACGAGGGCCTGCATACCTATGGTGGCCTGGCCGGACGCGATCTCGAGGCCATGGCCCGCGGTATCGAAGAGGCCGTCGAGTTCGACCACATGCGCGCCCGGATCGGCCAGGTCCAATACGTCGGCGACCGGCTTCAGGCGCTGGGCATCCCCATCGTCGTTCCCACCGGCGGCCACGCCATCTTCGTCGATGCGAAGCGGTTTTTGTCCCATCTTCCGCAGCTCGAGTTTCCGGCGCAAACCCTCGCGGCCGAGCTCTATCTCGACTCCGGGATCCGCGCGATGGAACGCGGCATCGTCTCCGCGGGTCGCAACAAGGAGACCGGCGATCATTATTACCCGAAACTCGAACTCGTGCGCCTCACGTTCCCCCGGCGCGTCTACACCCAGGCCCATTGCGATGTCACGGTTGAGTCAATCCAGGCGGTGCACGAGTTGCGGGAATCGATCAAGGGGCTTAGGATGGTGTACGAGCCGAAGTACCTTCGCTTCTTTCAGGCGCGATTTGAACGCTTGACCTGAAATCGTTCTCAATCCTCCAGCCCAACCTCCACGATCGCGGCGTCTCCCGGACGTCGGATCGTCAATCCCAGCTTCCAGCACCTTCCCGACTGCGGCGGGGCCGTGTCGCCGACGCGCCATTCCCACCCATGAACGAGCCGTCCATCGCCCAAAAG
>JBJKRD010000114.1:0-4599 GCA_046704925.1 Opitutaceae bacterium
TACATCACAAAATCCACGGCGCGCACCGGCACGGGCGGCGCGCGGCGGGAGGAGCGTTTTCGCGGCATGAGTTACGCTTAATCCACCGGCGCAGGAGGGCAACGTCGGGAACGCATCGCCGCGAACCCGGCGCCCGTTCCGCACCGGCGGCCGGGTGCGTCAATTCGACGACGCCCGCGATCACGACTTGCGGGGTTTGCCCAAGTGTGGGACGTTAGGCGCGGATCCTAATCCGCCATGAGCGACGCCACCCTGCCCAAGGTCGAAGCCAGACTGGCCTGGCGCAACCTGCCGCGTCGGGAGCCCGAGAAACGTTCCGGCGCTGAACGCATGGCCGACTTTCTCGAAATCTACGGCCTGTACGACGAGGTCACGGCCCGCGAGCAGGCGAGCCGGTGCATCCAATGCCCGGAGCCGGTGTGCGTCACCGGCTGCCCTCTCGCCAGCCGCATTCCGGAATGGCTGGCGCTGACCGCGGAGGGGCAGTTCCTCGAGGCGGCGGCCATCCTCCATTCCACGAGCAACCTGCCCGAAGTCTGCGCGAGCGCCTGTCCGGCCGACCGGCTGTGCGAAGGGCTCTGCATCCTCGAGGGCCACGCCGAACCCGTCTCCATCAAGGCCATCGAGCTGTTCCTCAACGACTACGCCTTCGCCCATGGAGGGGTGGCGGCCACCGTCACGCCCGCCAACGGCCTGCGCGTCGCCGTGATCGGCTCCAACCCCGGCGGGCTGGCCTGCGCGGACGAGCTCGCCCGGCACGGCTATGCGGTGACGGTATTCGACGCCGGCCTGCTGCCGGGGGGCCTGCAGGTGCACGGCATTCCCGCCTTCAAGCTGGAACGTTCCGTCGCGCAGCGCCGCCTCGACCGGTTGCGCCAACGCGGCGTCGAGTTCCGCCTCGGCGTTACGGTGGACCGTGATATTTCGCTGGCCGCGCTGCGGGCCAAGTTCGACGCGGTTTACCTCGGCTTCGGGGCCCGCCGGGCGCGTTCGCTCGACATTCCCGGCGCCGACCTGCGCGGAGTCGTCCAGGCGCTGCCCTTCATCATCCAGCACAGCCCCGGCATGACCCTGGCCACCCCGCCGGTCGACGTGACCGACAAACGCGTGGTGGTGCTCGGCGGCGGTGACACCGCCCTAGACTGCATTCGCACGACGGTCCGCGGCGGCGCCCGCGAATCCGTGTGCGTCTACCGGCGCGACGAGGCCAGCATGCCCGCCAGCCGGCGGGACTACGAGGACGCCATCGAGGAGGGCGCCCGCTTCATCTTCCAGGCCGTCCCCGTGGCGGTGCTCGGCGACAGCGCGGGCACGGTGACCGGATTGCGTCTGATGCGCACCCGGCCCGGCGAAATCGAGCCCGACGGCCGGCCGGCCTTCCCGGCGGTGCCGGGCAAGGAGTTCGAGATCCGGGCCGATTGGGTCTTTCTGGCGCTCGGCTTCGATCGCGAACCGCTCCCGCACACCGACTCGTTTGCGGCGCTGGCCACCGACCCCAGCGGCGCGGTCCTTGTGGACGCCCGCCAGATGACCAGCGTCTCGGGCGTCTTTGCCGGCGGTGACATCGTCCGCGGTCCGACCACAGTCCTGCAGGCCGTGCGCGATGCGCGGCGCGCGGCCGGCGGGATCAACGAATTCCTGGCGGCACGGCGGTCGGATGTCCGGCCGAGAACCTAGCAACCCCCGCGTCGACCGACCCCCGGCCCGCGGTCCGGGCCGGCCGTTCCCGGGCCGGCGACCCTCGCGGCAAACCCGCCCTGTGCATGGATTAGCGCTGCAAGATATGCGCAAAGCTCGCCAAGGCGTGCGCTGCCGGACCGCCCAATCCGTGCAATCATGGGCCCATGCAGAAAGTTGCCACGCGCACGGCATGTCCCGCCAATCACAACGATGAACCAAATTCTTGAGGGTGACCTGATCTACATCATGGCGTTTTGTCTGGCCGGCCTCGTCTTCGCGGTCGGCCCGTTCATCGTCGTCCACCTGATCGCCGCCCGGCGGACCCGCAGCGTCGCCGACAAGACCGGCCAGTACATCGAGTGCGGAATGGAACCCATCGGGGACGCCTGGATCCGGTACAGCGCGGTCTATTACCTTTACGCCCTGGTATTCGTCGCCTTCGCCGTCGATGTGCTTTATCTGATCCCGGTCGCGCTGGTCTACGGGCGCGAGTTTGTCATCCGGGACTTTGTCGAATTGGTGATCTTCGTGGGGATCCTCTCCCTGGTGATCGTCTACGCCTGGAAGAAAGGGGTCTTCGAATGGAAGCGGCGGTAGATACCTCCCAAATCGTCCAATTCGCCAAGCTGGACGACCTGCTGGCCCTGAGCCGCGCGAACTCGCTCTGGCCGCTGACCTTCGGTCTCGCCTGCTGCGCCATCGAGATGATGGCGGCGGGGGGACCGCGATTCGACATTTCGCGCTTCGGCGCCGAGGTGTTCCGCCCGTCGCCGCGCCAGGCCGACGTGATGATCGTCGCCGGGACCATCAACAAGAAGATGGCGCCGGCCGTCAAAACGCTCTACGACCAGATGCTCGAACCCAAATGGGTCATCGCGATGGGCAATTGCGCCATCTCGGGCGGTCCCTTCGTCTTTCCGGGGCAGTACGCGGTGGTGGAGGGGGTCGACAAGCTCTTCCCGGTCGACGTGTTCGTCCCGGGCTGCCCCCCGCGTCCCGAGGCGCTGATCGAGGGCATCCTCACCCTGGAACAAAAGCTCACCGGCAAGCGGCGCTGGCCGGTCGTCAAGCCGCCCCAATGACGCCGACGCTCGAACAACTGATGGAGCAGCTCGGCCGGCTGACCGGCGGAGGCGGGTCGGGATCCACGCCGCCGGTGCCCACCACGGTCACGCCGACCGCGAGCGGTGAGCCGGCGGCACCAAACCCGCCGCCGGGGCCCGCGGCTCCCCCTCCGCCCCCGGTCCAGGCGACGGACCATGCCGCCAAGGGCTTCCTTCTCGACGCGCGGGTGGCGTCCACCCAGGTCGTGCTCGCCGCCGAAGTCCTCGATCGCGCCGGTTTCGCGCTGGACGCCGTCACCGGCGTCGACTGGCTCGCCCAGGGGGAAATGGAAGTCGTCTACGACTTCTTCCATCCCGCCGCCCCGCTGCGCGCCGTGGTCCGGACCCGCGTGCCCCGCGCGAACCCGGAGCTGCCGACCATCTCGGCGGTGTATCCCGGCGCCAACTGGCACGAACGGGAGACCCACGATTTCTTCGGCATCCGGTTTCAGAATCACCCGAACCTCACGCCGTTCCTCCTGCCCGAGGACGCCGACTATCATCCGTTGCGGAAGGATTACCAACCGTGAGCGCCGAACGCGAAACAGCCTCCAGCGCAATGCCGAATGCCGATTGCCAAGTGCCGGCGGAGAAATCGGAAGGCGGGCCGCCACCTACCTCGCAACCGGCAATCGGCACTCCGCAATCGGCAATGCCGCAAGAGACCTTCGTCCTGAACCTCGGCCCGCAGCATCCGGCCGCCCACGGGGTGCTGCGCGTCAAGATGACGATGGACGGCGAGTACGTCATGCGGGCCGAGCCGATCATCGGCTACATCCACCGGATGCACGAGAAGATGGGCGAAAACCGCACCTGGGCGCAGTTTCTCCCCAACACCGGGCGCATCGACTACCTGTCGGCCCTGCATTACAACCACGCCTTCGTCGCCGTGGTGGAGCGGGCGCTGAAGCTCGAGGTGCCGCGGCGCGCGGAATTCATCCGCGTCATCACCTCGGAGCTCAACCGCATTTCCAGCCACCTGGTGTGGTGGGGCGCCTTTCTCATCGACCTCGGCGGCATGACGCCGCTGCTCTACGCCTTCGAGGACCGCGAGAAGCTCCTCGACCTGCTCGAAGGGGTCACCGGCTCCCGTCTGACCTACTGCTACTTCCGCTTCGGCGGCCTGTACAACGACGTCGACGAAGCCTTCCTGCGCGGGACGCGCGAGTTCGCGAAGGCGATGCGGCCGCGGCTGAAGATGTACCGCAGCCTCGTGACCGACAACATCATCCTCCGCAAGCGCCTCGAGAAGATCGGGCCCATCAGCGCCGAGATGTGCCGGAAATACGGCGCCACCGGCCCGGTGATCCGCGGCGCGGGCGTGGCCTACGACGTGCGCCGGGCCGAACCCTACTCCGTCTACCCCGAACTGGATTTCGCGATTCCCACCTATCCGGAATGCGATTCGATGGCGCGCTATCTCGTGCACATGGCCGAGCTCGAGCAAAGCCTGCGCATCATCGACCAATGCCTGGACAAGCTGCCGGACGGTCCGGTCATGGGCAAGGTGCCCCGGGTGCTGCGAGTGCCGGCCGGCGACTATACGTTTGCGGTCGAGGCGGCCCGCGGCCGCTTCATGGTGCGGATCGTCAGCGACGGCAAGGACACGGCCTACCGGGTGAAGCTCCGCACCCCGTCGTTTTCCAACCTCAGCCTCTTCGAGGAGGCCAGCCGGGGCATGATCCTGCCCGATGCCCTCGCGCTGATGGGCAGCCTCGACCTCGTCATCCCGGACATCGACCGCTGACCATGAGTCTTCTCACCACCGAACCCTACCGCCTGCTCCTGGCCCTGATCGCCATGATGGCCTTCGTGG
>JBJKRD010000115.1:0-12090 GCA_046704925.1 Opitutaceae bacterium
TCTAAACGCCATCGGCTTCACTATCCCTTCACGTCGTCGCGACACTTGGGCCCGGCCCTCCCCATTTCAGCCTTGGGCGACCCTTCGGGCGAACAGCGGGATCACGGCGAACAACGCGGCCAGCAGCGAGAAGGCCGCGGGCAGACTCAGGGCGTGGGACACCAACCCGACCACGCCGGGACCCACCAGGACGCCGGCGTAGCCCGCGGTCGAGAGCGCCGCGACCGCCAGGGCCGCCGGCATCACCGTCTGGCGGCCGGCGGCGCGAAACAGCACGGGGACGATGTTCGACGCACCCAGGCCGATGAGCAGGAAGCCGGTCATCGCGACGGGGGCCGCCGGCATCGTCAGGAGCAGCGCGAACCCGGCGACGGTCCCCAGGCCGCCCCCGACCAGCACGCGGCGGTCGCCCAGGCGGGCGACGATGCGATCGCCCGTCAGCCGGCCGAGGCTCATCGCGGCGGAAAACAGCATGTAGCCGAGTCCGCCTTGCGCGGAGCCCGTCAGCCGGAGGGCGATGATCAGCAGGGCACCCCAGTCGGCGATCGCGCCCTCGACGAGAAAGGAGATCGCGCAGAGCGCAGCCAGCAGCAGCACGATGCCGTGCGGGGCGACCAGCGGCGTCGGCTCGCCGCGCGCCCGCAACAGGCGGGGCCACGCCAGGCCGACCGCCGCCAGGGTCAGGAGCCCGGCCAGCAGGGCGCCGGCGACGGGCTGCACGCCGAGTGACAGCAGCAGGGTCATGCCGCCGGCGCCGAGGATGCCGCCGACGCTGAACATCGCGTGGAAACCCGACATGAGCGGCCGCGCCGCCGCCCGCTCCACTTCCACCGCGTGCGTGTTCATGGCGACGTCCATGGTGCCGAGGCACGCCCCAAATCCGAACAAAGCCGCCGCCAGGACCCGGGCGTCGCCCGCGGCCGCCAGCACCGGCAGCAGCAGCGCCAGCCCCAGGCCGCCCGCGATGATCATCGGCTTGCTGCCGATGCGGGCGCTCCACCATCCCGTCACCGGCATC
The DNA here is from genome assembly GCA_046704925.1 of Opitutaceae bacterium. Classification (GTDB taxonomy): domain Bacteria; phylum Verrucomicrobiota; class Verrucomicrobiia; order Opitutales; family Opitutaceae; genus Fen-1467. Next base: position 1,019 of record JBJKRD010000115.1, read on the forward strand.
GTCACGATCGAGCCGACGCCGAGGCACAGGAGGATCAAGCCGAGTTGGGCGTCGTTGACCCCGATCCGCGTCTTGGCGAAGGGCACGAGCGGCGCCCAGCACGCCGTGCCAAAGCCGCTGGCCAGGAAGGCGAGGCGGGTCGCCAGCTTTGCCTGGGAAAGTTCGCCCGCCGGAGCCATGGAAGCGCGGTCACACCCGCCGCCGATAGGCGCTGACGGCGACAGCCGCCGCCAGCAGCGCGAGCACCCCGGCATAGACGCCGTACCACAGACTTTCGGCTCCGCTCGTCAGGTGCGGCGGTCCCAGCACCACCAGGCTGGCGGTCATGCTCGCATGCATGAGCTGCATCAGGAGCACGCTCCCCGTCCGCAGGTAGATCCAGACCATCAGCACCCGCATCGCCACGAGCACGCCGGCGAACGCCAGAAAGAACGGTACGAGCCAGGTGCCGTGCGGGCCGGCCGCCCCGAGAAAATCGACCACCGGCAGGTGCCAGCAGGCCCAAAGCACGCCGAGGAGCACCGCGCTCGCGAGGGGACGAAAGCGCCGGCGGAGTTGGGGAAACAGGTAACCCATCCAACCCACCTCTTCGAGGAATCCCGGCACCAGACCGAACAACACGCCCCAGACGAACAGCCCATGATGAAACTTGGGGGAGAACGCGCTCAACGCGCCCAAGGTTCCCAGGAGGGCCAGCGGAGGTAGGGCGACGGCCGTGACATACCACCGCCAGGCGACGCGCCAGCGCCGGATCCGCTGCCACAGCCGCCCGGCGCCGCCGGCTTCGGTGGTTCGCGCCCAGGCCAGGGCACCGGCGGCCACGCTGAGCTCCATGAAGGGAAACAGGATGAACGCGTCGACCGGCCGCATCGCTTCGCCGTGGAGCAGCCGGGGGCCGACCACGAGCGCAAAAAGCGCCCAGGAAAAGGCGACGAGCCCGCCGTAGAAACTCACCACCGGGTGACGGCGGAGCAGGGATCGCACGGCATTTGGCGGCGTCGGAGTCCGGACGTCGCCCGGCACGGATGGAGGCGCCATGCCCTGAGGGGACCCGCGGGCGACGCCGGAATCCAGCCAAAATTCCCCGGTGAGGCCCGGCTCGGGACACCGGGGCTGGCCGGCCCGTTTCCTCCATCGCGGCGCGATCACCGGACGTTTTTCCTGGCTGCAATGGTCTTGCCTGGCACCGGGCGCGGGTGTTCGATGCGCGCACCCAAGGAAAGGGGGGAGTCCGATGAGATGCGCACTTGTGATTACCTTGGCGACGACCGCCGTGTCGCTCGCCGCCGCCGCGCCGACCGAAAGCGTGCTTTTGCTGCTGGCCAAGATGCCGGTCACGCCCGCCGCCGCGCCGGCCGCCTATAAGCAGTGGAAGGACGACCACGGATCGATCGAATATGGCCCGTTGGTCCTGGCCCTGAGGAAGGAACTGCAGACCGCCGCCGACGCCAGCAACACCCCGCCGCCCGAGACGGGGCCCGAAGTCCAGCCCACCCAGGCGGACATCGCGCTGGCCAACACGATCGGTCCCTATGCGGACGCCGACCTGCCCCGCAAGGTCGACGAGCTGATGAACCAGGTGGGCACGCTCGGTCAGGCGTGGCAGGCCGACGAGACCAAACTCGCGGCCGGGCGCGCCGCCGCCTTTCAGGCCCTCAAGCCATGTCCGGGCGACGCGTCCGGCAATTCCCGTCCGGTCGCCGGCCTGCAGGCGGTGGCCGATCACTACGCGGATCTGCGCCTGGCCCTCGCCAAGAGTTATCTCGCGAAGTTCGCCGCGTTGCAGGCGAAGCTGGTGGGGTTGCTTTCGCCCGAGGCGGCTCACGTCGACCAGATCGTCGCCGACTGGAACAAGCTGCCGAACTCGTTCATGAAGTCTTCGCTCTACAACGCGATCAAGAACAACTACGCGGTCGCGGTTTCCCATGTAAGCGAAGTGCTCGCGCTCGAGACCGCAGGTTCCCGGCGCGCGGCGCAGGTTGTCGCCGACCAGCGCGTGCTCGACGCCAAGCTGAAGGTGGCGGCGCCCTGCGCGGGGATTCCGTGAGCCCCGACACCGGGCCGCGAGCCCTGGGCTTGCAGCTTGCCGCCCAAGGCGGCCCGGCCGGGTTCACTTCACTGAATTCCGGCCGCGACGATGCTCGGCGCCGCGCTCACGCCGTTTCCGGGCGTTTTCTTTCGGCGGGTGGGAGGGCGGCATCCCCGTACCGGGCGCCGCCAGGCGCGACAGCCGCCATGCCGCCGCCGCGAAATTCGGCGCGGTTCGGCGACCGCGCCCTACACCGACCGATCCGCGGAACCATGCGCCGGCCGCAACTCAGCGCCGTTGGGGCCAGGTGGCGGACGTTGAGGTGCCGCGCAGGGGAGGCGGGCATCAAAAATCCCACCAGGAAGGCGGATCGGGAAGTTTCGTGTCGCCCCGACCGGCCCCGGACTCTCCGCCCGATCCGGCAGGCCTGCATATCTGGCATTGACATGCATTGCACTGCCATGTAAGCAGGGGGCATGAAGATCGCGAAGGACCTGGTCGCCGCCTCGGCCGTGCCGCTGGTCCTGGCCATCCTGGCCGACAGCGAGAGCTATGGCTACGCGATCATCCGGAAGGTGCACGACCTCTCCCAGGGCGACCTCGAGTGGAGCGATGGCATGCTCTATCCCGTCCTGCACTGGCTCGAGGAGAACGATTACGTCCGCGCGCGCTGGCGCGTGGCGGAGACCGGCCGGCGCCGCCGGTACTACAGCATCACCTCCCGGGGGCGGGCGCAGCTGGCGGAGGAACGCCGCCAGTGGCAGGCGGTGGACGCGGCCCTGCGGAGCAGCTGGCAGGTGCTGCCCCTGGCCAGCCTCGCCGGCGGCGGGCGGTCAACCGTGGCTTTGCCACTCGGAGCCTGATGCCGACCCCGGATCCCCCGGCGCCTTTGGAAGGGCAGATTGACCAGTGGCGGAGCTATGTCCGTCGCCGGCAATCGATCCACGCGGTCGACGCCGCGGAGCTCGAGGACCACCTGCGCGAGCAGATCGCGGGTCTGGTCGCGGCGGGACTGGCGCCCGATGAAGCCTTCTTCGTGGCCGTGAAGCGCATGGGCAGTCTCGACGCCCTTTCCCGGGAGTTCGCGCGCGAGCACGCGGACCGCCTGTGGAAGCAGCTCGTGCTGACCGCCCCGGAAGCCGACGGGTTGCGTCCCCCGGGGCGGACGGAGGCCATCGTCGCGTTCGGGCTGGCCGTGACCGCGGCCGTGCTCGTCAAGGTCCCGGCGCTCTTCGGCCTCAAGCTGGATTTGTGGGCTGGAGGCGCGCCGTTCTATGCGCGCAACGCGGGTTTCTTCGTGCTGCCGCTCCTGGCCGGCTACTTCGTTTGGAAGCGGCGTCTCGCCGTCGGCCCGGTCCGCTGGCTGGTCGCGGCGTTTGCCGCCGCCGCCGTCCTGGCCAACGTCTACCCGTTCGCCCGGACTGGATTCACCGGGACGCTCACGGGGCTGCACCTGCCCATCGCCCTCTGGCTGGGGGTGGGGATCGCGTACGCGGGCGGCCGCTGGAGCCAGGTCGCGGGCCGCATGGATTTCATCCGCTTCTCGGGTGAACTGTTCATCTATTACGTCCTGATCGCCCTCGGCGGCGGGGTCCTGACGGCGTTCGTGGCGGCGATCTTCCAGGCCATCGGGATCGACGCCCGGCCGTTCATCGGGTCATGGCTGCTGCCCTGCGGGGCGGCCGGCGCGGTCCTGGTCGCCTCCTGGCTGGTGGAGGCGAAGCAAAGCGTGATCGAAAACATGGCGCCGGTGTTGACGCGGCTGTTCACCCCGCTGTTTGCCGCCATGCTGCTCACCTTTCTCGGGGCCCTGCTGTGGAGCGGACACGGCGTCGACATCGGGCGGAACATGCTCGTCGCGTTCGACCTGCTTCTGGTGGTGGTCGTCGGCCTGCTGCTGTACTCCGCCTCCGCCCGGGATCCGCGGGCGCCGGCGGACGCCTTCGATGTGATGCAGGTGGTGCTGGTGGTGAGCGCGTTGCTGGCCGACGCGGTCGCGCTGTGGGCCATCGCCGCCCGCATCAAGGAGTTCGGATTCACGCCCAACCGCACGGCCGCGCTGGGCGAGAACGTGATTCTGCTCGTCAATCTCGCGTGGTCCGCCGGGCTCTACCTCCGCTTTTTGCGCGGGCGCGGCTCCTACGCGAGCCTCGAACGGTGGCAGACGAATTACCTGCCGGTTTACGCCGCGTGGGCCGCCCTCGTCGTGGCCGTCTTCCCGCCGGTATTCGGGTACATCTGAATCTGCGGGTCCGCCGGGGCGGCTCAATCCTGGTTCACCACCAAGCGATCGGGCGACCAAACTCCCGGCGATGAGCCGCAAGCTTAAAGCCTATGGCTTACCGCTTATGGCTTCGAACCGGCGGCGTCATTTCACCGGACTGGCGCCGCGGACCTGGGTGCGGATGGAATAGAATCCCGTGCGGGCGGTGAGGTAGAGCGTCCGGTGGTCTGGTCCGGCGAAGCACAGGTTCGCCGGTTGCTCGGGCACGGGGATGAACCCGATCTGTCGGCCGGACTGCGCGTGCACCACCGTCACCCCCGGCACCGGCGCGCGGGCGCTCAGGTAGAGGTTGCCCTCGGCGTCGAGCGTCATGCCGTCCGACCCGTGCTCGCAGACGAGCTTCCGGTCGGTCAGGGAGCCGTCGGGTTGCACGGCGTAGCTCCACGTCTCGTCGCCGCTGATGTCGGCCACGTAGAGCGTGCGGCCGTCGGGGGTGCCGATGATGCCGTTGGGCGTGCCGGGCACCCCCGCGGTGGATTTGAACTCGGCGAGCACGCGCGTGAGCGTGCGATGGTCGGGCGAGAGGAAATACACCGTCTTCAGCGCCTGCTCCTGCTTTCGTCCGGGCGTCCACCACGCCCGGTGATAGTACGGGTCGGTGAAATAGATGCCGCCGTCCGGGCGGATCCACACGTCGTTGGGCCCGTTGAGAAGCTTGCCGTGATAACGCCCGTCCATGATGACCGTGTGCGCCGGCAGCGTGATCGTGCCGGGGTGCGGTGGCTCCCCGACGGCGGGATTCAGCGGCCGGGGCCAGGGCCCGGTCTCGGTGGCGGTCAGCGAGATCGACCAGAGCTGATTGCGCTCGTCGGCGCAGGCGATCAGGTCGCCGTGGGCATCGAAGGACATGCCGTTGGCGTAGCCGGCCGGATGCATGAACACGGTCAGGGTGCGGTCGGCCACGCTCCAATGCATGATCTTGTTGCTGTTCTGCTCCACGAAATAGACGTCGCCGTTGGGCGCGCAGGTGGCGCCCTCGGTGAACGGCCGGCCGGAGACCGTGTAGGGCTCGGTGGGCAGGGTCGCGAGTTTCTCGACCGGGGTGCCGGGGGCGATGGTCGGAGGCAGACCCATGGAGGCGTCGGCCATGACCGCGACGGCCGCCGGCGCGGCCACGAGCGCCAGCGCCGCCAGCGCCGCCGGGAGGAAGGAACGGGGTTGATGGGTGTTCATGAGGACAAAGCGGGGCGCAACGACCGGACTACCCAGGAAACCATTGCGTTCCGGCCGGGGAAAGAACTTTCGCCCGCGGGCGGCAGTCCATAGTGAGAGCAGGGTGCGCGTCGTCTGGCACGCCCCTGGCAGATAACCTGGTTTCGCGCTAGATTGTCCCCGGCGCCGCGGGACCGGTCCCCCGGGCGCGGCGTGCTAATGTACGGACGAAGAATCAAAGCACGGCGACGACGATCCGACCGCGCCGTGAACGCCCAACTCCCAACGTCGAACGCCCAACACGCAACCGGAATTTCCGACCCGTTTGTCGGCTCACGCAAATTGACTTCACTCATCATTCGTGGACCTGCGAATGGCGTCGCAGCGCCGCTCCTCTGTGAACTCCGTGTCGACCTCAGTGCCCTCGGTGGCGAATTCCAACGGTGAGAATTAGCATGAAAATACCCCTGCCAACGCTGCCCCGCTTCGGGTCCGCGTTCCTGCTGGCGGTTGCCGGGCTGGCTGGTTGCCAGTCGGCGCCGAAGCCCGCTGCCGCCGCCTCCGGCGCTTCCGTGGTCGCCGCACCGGCCACCGGGGAACCGCCCGCCGCGGCACCCGTTCCGTCCGCCCCCTTGATGCCGCATCCCATCACCCCCGAGTCGGTGCCGCCGCTCGCGGTGACTCCGCCGGTTCGCATCAATTGTGGCGCCGCCCGGGAGCTGACCGATTCCGCGGGCCGCGTCTGGCTGCGCGACGAAGGGTACTCGGACGGGAACCCTTACGAGGTGGACGACGCCCCGATCACCGGCACCAAGGACCCCGCGATCTTTCGCACGGAGCGATACTCGATGGGGGCCTACCGGTTCGGCGTCCCCAACGGCAAATACACGGTCAGGCTCCTCTTTGCCGAGGTGTATTCGGGCATCACCGGCCCGGGCGACCGGGTGTTTTCCTTCACGGTCCAGGGGCATGAGTTCAAGAACTTCGACATCTGGGTCAAAGCCGGCGGCCCGGACAAAGCCTACGTCCAGAGCGTCGACGTCGATGTGACCAACCAGGTCCTGACCATTTCATTCACGCCCGACGTGGAGAACCCCAAGATCGATGGCATCGAGATATTGCCGCGGCCCTGAGCCGGGCCGTGTGCGCCGGCCAAGCCCCAACCTGGAATTCGACTCCATGAACCGCTCGTTCGAGATCCCGTCATCATTTGCGATGAAAGCCCTGTCGCTCCGAGACAATTCAACGAGGTGTAGGGCTGCCGCTTGTCGGCAGGCCGGAATCGCCCATGAAGGCGGCCCGGCGGCGAGCGCCGGCCCTGCACACACCGGATGGTGCGTGCCGAATCATTCGAGAATCGCACGGCAACTGCATGGTGTCGGATTGATATCCTTGTTCGCCGCCGCGAGCCTCGCTGCGGCGCAAACCCCGAGCGCGCCGGCGGCGGCGCCGATGCCGGTCCTGCGCATCGACGCCGGCAAGGTCGCCGGCGAGGTGAGCCCGACGCTTTACGGGCTGATGACCGAGGAGATCAATTACTCCTACGAAGGCGGCCTCTACGGCGAATTGATCCGCAACCGCTCGTTCATGGCCAACCCCCTCTGGCCGATCTATTGGGATGTCGTCGGGCATCCGGCCGTGGCGCTCGACCGGAGCCAGCCCCTCAATGCCGCGCTGGACGTGAGCCTGAAAGTGGAGGCGCGCACCGCCTCGGCGAAGGCCCCGGAGGGCATCGCCAACCGCGGCTACTGGGGGATTCCGGTGCGGCCGGAGACGACCTACCGCGCGTCCTTTTTCGCCCGGAGCGACGATTTCCACGGGGCGCTGACCGTCGCGCTTGTCAGCACCGACGGCGAAACGGTCTTCGCCCGCGCGCAGGTCCCGGGGATTTCCCGGGACTGGCGGCAATACGCGGTCGAACTGCGGACGAACCAGGTCCGGACCTCGAAGGACAACGTGCTCGAGATCTTCGCCACGACGCCCGGCACCATCTGGTTCCAGCAGGTCTCGCTGTTTGCGCCCACGTTCGACGGCCAGCCCAACGGCTTCCGGCCCGACCTCATGGAACTGCTGGCGGCCATGCACCCGAAATTCCTGCGTTTTCCCGGCGGCAATTACCTGGAAGGCAACACCCTCGCCGAGCGGTTCGACTGGAAGCAGACCATCGGCCCGCTGGCGGCCCGGCCCGGCCACAAGAGCCCGTGGGGTTATTGGTCGACGGACGGCCTGGGGTTGCTCGAGTTCCTCGAGTGGTGCCAGGACCTGGATATGCAGCCGGTGCTGGCCGTCTTTGCCGGCTACGCCCTGAACGGACAGCATATTGCGCCGGGGCCGGAGCTGGAGCCCTACGTGCAGAGCGCGCTGGAGGAGATCGAATACGTGACCGGCGGCGCGGACACCAAGTGGGGCGCCCGGCGCGCGCAGGACGGCCATCCGGCGCCCTTCCCGCTGCACTATGTCGAGGTCGGCAACGAGGACTATAATCCCTCCAGCCAGTACGACGGCCGGTTCACGCAATTTTACGACGCGATCAAGGCGAAGTATCCGGACCTGCAGGTCATCGCCACCGCCCGCGTGACGAGCCGGACGCCGGACCTGCTCGACGAGCATTTCTACCGTTCGCAGGAGGAGATGGAGGCGAACGCGGATCAATACGACCAGTATCCGCGCCACACCCAGACGAAGATCTTCGTCGGCGAATGGGCCACCCGGGTGGGCTCGCCGACGCCCAACATGGCCGCCGCGCTCGGCGACGCCGCCTGGCTGACGGGGTTGGAGCGCAATGCCGACATCGTGCGGATGGCCAGCTATGCGCCGCTCTTCGTCAACGTCAGCAAGCTCAAGGGCCAGGATCGGTCGATGCAATGGACCACGGATCTGATCGGCTATGACGCGCTGACCAGCTACGGCTCGCCGTCCTACTACGCGCAGGTCCTTTTCAGCACGCTGCACGGCGACGAGATCCTGGCCACGAGGGCGGAGCGGATCCCGACCCGCACCTGGCAGCCGCCGGCCTTTCGCGGCCACGCCCGGCCGCCGCAGCAGCTCCGGCAGCTCTACTTCGATGCCACGCGCGACGGCCGCAGCGGGGTCACCTCCCTGAAGGTGGTGAACGAGGGCGGCACGGCGTTGAAGGTGAACGTGCGGATCGACGGCGCGCCGCGCATCGCACCCGACGGCGAGGCGACGGTGCTGCGGGCGGACCGCCCGGAGGACACCAACACGATCGAACAACCGCGCCGGATCGTCCCGCACCGGGAGGAAGTGCACGGTTTGAGCGGCGATTTCACGCGCGAATTCCCGGCCTATTCCATCACGGTGTTGCAGGTGAGAACCTCCTGACGCTTCCCAGGGCGGAGCCGGCGCGGGGCCGGAAGCGACGTAGCCGGGGTCGGCGACCCCGGCTGCAGAAGGCCCCATCCGCCAACGAAGGCACGCGCGGCTCACCGCACCACTTCGCCGGCGCAAATGACCGTCTCGACCGGATTCCCGCCGAATTCATAGGCGAGCATCCGCTCGTCGCGGTGCCGGAGCAGGACCAGGTCGGCGCGCCGGCCCGCTTCGATGGTGCCGCGATCGTGCCGCCCCAGCAGCGCCGCGGCGTTCACCGTGGCGGCCGCGATCGCCTCGGCCGGGGTGAGCCCGCAGCAGCGGACGGCGAGGGCGATGGCGAACGGCAGCGAGTGGGTGGGGGCCGAGCCGGGATTGCAGTTGGTGGCGAGGGCGAGCGCCCCGCCGTGGTCCGCCAACTCCCGCGCGCGGGCGTAGCGGCCGTCGGTGTGAAATCCGGTGGCCGGCAGGATGACGCCGACGGTGGGCGAGGCCGCCAGGATCCGGAGGTCCGCGGCGGTGGCCGCCTCCAGATGATCGACGCTGCGGGCCCCGAGCCTCACCGCCGCCGGCACCATGCCGAGCGAAGTGAACTGGTCCGTGTGGACGCGAAACGGGAGACCCAGGTCCCGGGCACGACCGAAGAGGCGTTCGCAGGCCTCCCGCGACCACGCGTTCTTTTCACAAAAGGCATCGATCGTGATGCCGGGGAAGGCCGCCGCCACCTCCGGCAGCGTGGCGTCGATGGTCCGGGCGGCAAAGGTGTCGAAGTCCCCCTCGTAGGCGTGGCCGAGGAGGGCGGTGGGCACCACGGTGCCGGGCCAGTCGCGGGCCGCGCGTCCGATGGCGCGCAGCATCTTGAGTTCGGCCGCGGCGGTCAGGCCGTAGCCGCTCTTCACCTCGACGGTCGTCGTCCCCTCGCGCAGCATCGCGTGCAGGCGCCCGAGCGTGTTCGCCGCGAGCTCGGCTTCCGGGGCCGCCCGCACGGCGCGCACGGTGGAGAGGATCCCGCCGCCCTGCTGCAGAATCTCGAGGTAGGGCACGCCCCGGCGCTTCAGCTCCCATTCGTCCAGCCGGTCGCCGGCCCAGCAGGCGTGGGTGTGGCAATCGACCAGGCCCGGCAGGAGCACGCGGCCGTCGGCCTCGATCACCGGCGTGCCGGGGGGCACCGGAACTTTTTCCGCCACCGCCGCAATCCGGCCTTCGGCGATCACCACGTCACCGCGCGGGATCACGGCCAGCTCGCCCAGCGCCCGGCCCCGCCGCGGCCCCGCCCCGCCGGCCAGGGTCAGGATCCTGGCGCCCTGCACGAGCAGGCTCATCGGCGGGCGACTCCCGACAGGAACGCGAGGAAAAGGTGGGCGGCCACGCGGGCCGTCCGCCCGCCCTCATCGTGCGGCGGACACAGTTCCATCAAGTCGAACGCCCGCACCCGCGGTTCCGCGCCCGCGCGCTCGACCCAGGGCTGGGCCTCGCGCACCGACCACCCGCAGGGATTGGGCGCGCTCACCCCGGGGGCCTGGCTCATGTCCAGAACGTCCAGATCAAAACTGACGAACAGGTGCCGGGGTCCGGCGGGCAGCCCGACCGGACGGCCGTCCTCGTGGATCCGACCGCCGTGGCCGCGCAGCCAGGCCGCGTGGGCGGCGGAATTCACCCAGGGCCGGAAGCCGTGCAGATGCAGCTCCGCGACGTCGCCGTCCTCCAGCAGGCGCCGAAAGGCCATGCCGGACCCCGCCGTCTCCCGCACGTCGGTGTGCGCGTCGAAATAGACCCCCGCCAGCGGCCGGAAACGCTTCGCCACCGCGCGGACGAAGGGAAAGGTGAGATCGTGCCCGCCGCCGATGCCGACCGGCAGCAGGCCGAGTTTGAGGATCGCCTCCACCGCCTGTGTGACCCGGAGATGCGTCTCCTCCAGCGACGCGGCGGGGGCCACGTCGCCCGCGTCGAACACCCCGGGCCAAGTCAGGCCGTCCGGTTCCGCGGCACCCAACCGGGCCAGGGCGCGGCGGAAGGCCGACGGACCCTGGATCGCGCCGACCCGGCCCCCGTTGAGTTTGACTCCCAGGTCGTCGGCCAGTCCCACCAGCGCCACCAGGCACCCGTCCGGCCGGTCGGTCCGAACGCTGGCCGCGAACCGGCCCGGGGCCGCCGGCTCCCAGGCCGGCGTCGTGGTGTGGGGAATCTTCATGGAGCCGTGGCGGCGAGCGGGATTCGCACGTTCTGCCGCCGGGCGCAGGCCCGGGCCTCCGGATAACCCGCGTCGGCGTGCCGCAA
>JBJKRD010000116.1:0-16844 GCA_046704925.1 Opitutaceae bacterium
TCTGTACTGAATCCCGTTTCCCGCCCAGAGTTGCCTCGGGTGGATATTCATCTTCCTATCGTCGTCCGTCCACTGGCACCTCCATGACAAAGCAACTCTTGGGAATTGGGATTGGGCTATTCCTCGCCTGTGGCTGTGCCCAGGCGGTAGATTACTACGTCGCAACCGATGGGAATAATGCCTGGTCCGGCCGGCTGCCCGCGCCCAACGCCAGTCACAGTGACGGGCCGTTTGCCTCGCTCGAACGCGCGCGCGACGAAGTCCGCAAGTTCAAATCAGCGGGGCCGCTGCAAACCGACGTCACGATCAATGTCCGGAGCGGAATCTATTTCCTGCCCCACACACTTCGGCTGGAAGCGCAGGATTCCGGTACCGCGGCGCACCCGGTCGTCTACCGAGGTTATCAGGAGGAGCGTCCGATTCTGGTCGGGGGCCGGCCCATCGCCGGCTTCGAACCCTACAAGGGCAAGATCCTCCAAGCCGACGTGGGCGCGCAGGGTTTCAAGGACGTCTACTTCCGCCAACTGCTTTTCGACGGCCAACGCCAGCACCTCGCCCGTTACCCGAATTACGATCCCAACAATCCCTACGGCGGCGGTTGGGCCTACGTGGACGGCGCTGACATCCCGGCGTACAAGGACATTCCCGGCGAGAGCCGGCGCACCTTCAAGTACAAGGCATCGGACGCGCGCGAATGGGCCCACCCCGAGGAAGGCGAGGTCGTCGTCTTCCCCCGTTACAACTGGGGGAACAATATCATCCGCATTGCTTCCATCGATCGAGCCAGCCGCCTGATCACCCTGGTGCACGACGCCTCCTATGCGATTCGCCCGGCGAACCGCTACTACGTGCGCAACCTATTGGAGGAGCTGGATGCTCCCGGCGAATGGTATCTCGATCAACGCACGTGGACCCTCTACTTCTGGCCGCCGGCCCCGCTGCAAGGCAAGGCGATCTATGCTCCGACGACGCAGACCATCCTGGAAATCGGCGAAGGCGCGTCCAACATCACGTTCCGTAATCTCGTTTTTGAGTGTTCTGAGGGCACGGCCATCAGTCTGCGCCAGACCAGCCATTGTCTGATTGCCGCCAATATCATCCGCAACGTCGGCGGCTTCGACGGCTCAGGCGTCGAGGTGAACGGGGGCCTCCGCAATGGCGTTGTGGGGAATGATATTTTCCAGACAGGTCGGAACGGCATCATCGTCAGCGGCGGTGACCGCAAGACGCTTACCCCGGCGGAAAACTACGCGGACAACAATTACATTCATCACGTCGGCGTTTTCAACAAGCAGGGCGCCGGCATTTCCCTCCTTGGTGTCGGCAACCGCGCCTCGCACAACCTCATTCACGATTGTCCGCGTGTCGGCATCGGTTTTCGGGGAAACAACTTGGTCATTGAATACAACGAAATCCGGCATGTTGCCCTCGAGACGGAGGATTGCGCGGCGGTCAATACCGGGGGGCGTGACTGGATCTCCTCCCGGGGCACGGTCGTTCGCTATAACTTCATCCACGACGTTCTTGGATACGGCTACCGGGACGGCCAATGGCATTCTCCATTCCTCGCCTGGGGCGTCTACCTCGACGACAACACCGGCGGCGTCGATGTGATTGGCAACATCATCGCCCGCATCCCGCGCGCGGGTATTTTCCTGCACAACGGCCGGGACAACCACATGGAAAACAACATTCTGGTGGATAACACCCTGCAGCAGGTCGAATACCACGGCTGGACCAGGGACAGCGTCTATTGGAAACGACATCTGCCGACGATGATCAAAGGCTACGAAATGGTGGCCCACGAGCCCGCGTGGAAAAACATGCGCGGCATGGATATCTTTCCGGCCGACGCCCCGGTCGCCAGCGGGCTGATCATGACCGGCAACGAGTTTTTCCGGAATATCCTCTATTACCACGGTGCCGAATCGAGGCTCTTCAGTTTCCAGTACGTTCCGTTCGATCATTACAAGTCCGACTATAATCTGGTCTATCACTTCGGGCAGTCCATCCTCACCGGTCAGGCCCGGGCGGGAAAGGAATTGCCCGGCAATCTTGTGCCCAATCCTGAATTTGCTGGAGGCGGCCCCAAGACCCTGCCGACGGACTGGCAATGGCAGATCGATCCCACACCGGCGGCCGACCCGGACGTGAATCGCGATGTGGTTCCGGCATGGCAGTGGCAGACCCGTCCCCCGGCGACGGCGGCCGGTGGCGTGACCGCGGGCCCGGATGGCCGGCGCGCGCTGCGTATCGACATCGCGGCCAACGAACGGACGGCCCGCGAACATGGTCCGATTGTGGTCTCGAACGAATTTCCGCTCCGTTCGGGACACTATTATCGCTTCAGCGCCCGAATGAAAGGGACCACTCCGGGAGCCACCGCCCGACTGATGCTGCAGTGGTATGACGCCAGTCTCGGTTTCTTCGGCTTCTGGTCCACCTATCCCTGCGATGTCAGGGTCGGTGACCAATGGAACCAGCACGATTTCGTCTTCAGGATTCTCGGGCCGGGTGATCTCAACTACAGACCGGAGATGAAATGTTTCCGCTTCCGCATCGATTTCAACGACAAGGCCGGCTCGTTGTTCGTTTCGGACGTGGCTGTGCACGAAATTGCCGTGCCGGATGAATGGGCTTCCTGGCAGGCGATGGGGTTCGACACGCATTCTCTCGTGGCCGACCCGTTGTTTGTGAATCCCGCCAAGGACGACTACCGCCTCAGACCGGATTCGCCGGCCTTCAAACTTGGCTTCAAGCCGATCCCGGTTGACCGGATCGGCCCCTACAACGATCCACTGCGTGCGACTTGGCCGATTGTACAGGCGGACGGCGTGCGCGAAAGACCAATCCAAACGGGAGCCCAGTGAATTGCAGGGTCGACCTGGTGCGGCGGCGTCACACCGGTGTCCGCGCAAACGCTTCCCCCTTGGTTACCGCCATCGCCGGATTTTCCGCCATGCTTGCGGTGGCTGATTGCCGCCCGACTCCCGGCAGCCGACGGGTCGCTTCGGGGCGACAGCCTGGCCGACGATTGATCGACAACGCAGCCACGGCTCGATTCGCTCCCCACCCCAGGAATTCAGGAACACCCACTCGTTTGTCCTGAGTCCAGTCTCCTGTCGGCAAAACGAACGCAAGAACCAATGAAACCTGCTCGTTCTCCAAAACCGTCCTGGTATTTGATTCTGGCTTTTGGTGTCCCGATCAATGTTTTGCCCCTCTGCGCTCAGGGCGATGATTTTTTGCCCAAACGCCCCGTCCCCATTTCGCTCTATGAGGCCACGGGCCTGCAGCTCAGTTCCATGTCATTGCAGGAAAGGCAGGCGCGGGGCGTCGTCCCGTCGCGCGGTTTGTGCAGTACGGTTCCCGGGGTCGGCCAAAATGACCTGCTGATATCGGGCAATGGCAGAATGCAGATCAAGGTGTGCGGCAATCCCCTGTCGGACCGGGTTTCTTTTCACTCCGATGACCTGCTGATTCCTTGGAAGAGGCCATTTGAGGCGCCCAAGATCGCTTATGTCCTCCCCCAGGTTCGGGCCCTTATCTTGGCCGGCAAATATGCCGATGCCCTTGCGCTTTCATTGGATGCGGCCGCCAAGGACGGCATGCCTCCCGGCACCCGCAATCACGCCACCATTCCGGCGTTTACCATGACCATTGAGCAGCCGCACGACGGAACCATCAGAGATTATCTTCGGACCCTGGATTTCGAAAGCGGGGAGATCAAGGTGCTCTGGGAGGACGACAAAGGCCGGTGGGAGCGCAGGAGTTTTGTCTCCCGACCCGATAATGTCATCGTCCAATTATTCACCCCGCCGCGAGGCGAGTTGCTGAATACCAGGATCACATTAAGCAGCCATATCTCCATTCCTTACGATCAGCCGGGATATGGAGATGATTTCTATCGCATGAACCGACAATATACCTATTCGGATTACGATCCGTCCGTAATTGTCGCGATCAAAAAATACCAATCCACCGTCAAGGCGATCACCTTCGATTTTCACGCCACGGCCGGCAACCTGATTATTGAAGGACATTTTGATCCCATCACGGGGAACATTGGGTACGCCGGCGTGGTCCGGGTCGTTCTCCACGGTGGCACGGCCAGGATTGACCGGGGCAGCCTGCTGGTGGCAGGCGCCCAGTCCCTGATGTTGCTGACCCGTATTGAGCGATATCAGGATTTCCAGGCCGGCAAGATTGACGATCTGACCCGCGACCTGGGGAGGATTACGCCGGATTATCAGGAGTTGCTGGCGCGCAACCGGAAGATTCAGTCCGAAATGATCGACCGAACTTCCTTGAATTTCGCCAACACTCCCCGAGACCGGGCGATGTCGGGCGAGGAACTGCTGGCCGATCAGAAGACCCATATCGGCTACAATCTGACCTTGTTGTCCAAGCTCTTCGATATGAGCCGCTACTGGATCATGGCCGCCTATGGCGATTACCCGGTGATTGCCGGGCAGACCAACATCAACATGAACCTCCAGGGCGCTCCCGGTGAAATGGCCAATTTGCCGGAATGCATGAGCGCCTGGTATAACTGGGTCGAAGGTCTGCTTCCCGATTCCCGAACCAACGCCAGAAATATCTTCGGGGCACGCGGAGCGCTCTTCTCCATCCATCCCGATCAACAGCAGGGCGTGTTGTGCCATTACTCGTTTGGCTCGCCCCATCACTATTGGATTTCTGCCGGAGGCTGGCTATACAGTCCATTCTGGGATCACTACTTGGTGACCGGCGACAAGGAATTCCTCAAGACCCGGGTGGTCCCCGGCTTGAAGGAGCTGGCCCTTTTCTATGAAGACTACCTGACCGAATCCGACAAGAACGGCAACTATATCTTCGTGCCGTCGTATTCGCCCGAAAACTGGCCGGCCAATAGCAACGGCGCTCCGGTGGTTATCAATGCCACCATGGATATCATGGTTTGCCGGGAGGTTTTGACCCGCTTGATCAAGGCTTCGGAAATCCTGGGAATAGAGGCGGACAATATTCCCAAGTGGAAACGAATGCTCGCCAAGATGCCCAATTACCTGGTCGACAGGGATGGCGCCTTGAAAGAATGGGCCTGGCCGACCTTGGAAGAAAGACAGGACCACCGTCATATCTCCCACGAGTATGGCGTTTGGCCGGGAGATGAGATCGATCCGGATCGGACCCCGGAACTGGCGAAGGCGGCGTGGCTGGCCAATCGAAAACGCGCCCAGGAAAACGGCGCGGGTCACGGTCTGTCCCACCGGGCTTTGGCGGCCGCAAGATTGAAGGACAACTATCTGGTCAATTTCGAACTCAAGCAGATGTTGGAACAGGGCTATTTTGGGAGCGTGCTGACCTCATCGCATAACCCCTACACCGGATTCATGCCGGACGAACAGGGGGCGGTGCTTTCCCTGATGATGGAGATGCTGGTCTATTCGCGCCCCGGAGTGATCGAGTTCCTGCCGGCCCTTCCGGAGACGCTGACAAAGGGGGACATCAAAGGCATTTTGGCCCGCACTTTTGCGAAGATCGACGATTTGAGTTGGGATCTGGGGTCAAAAACGATCGATGCGACGATTACTTCGCGGAGGGATCAGGAGATAACTTTGATTGTGCGCCATGGAATCCAGTCGATTACCGCTCCGGAAGGCATATTGAAGCAACAACCTCAGGTCGCCTCGGAGAGGTGTGTGTTGCATTTGCCCAAAGGCAGGCCGGTCACAATTCATATTCGTCTCGGAGATCACAAGCCTTCGGATTGGATACGCCGGGTCGCGACCCGTTAATCCCGTCGATCTGTTCTCAAACGGTCCGCCAATATCGGATGCCGCAAACCTAAGGCTCAGATGGCCCGGGTGCCGGTGCCCAAGAAACTGGCGCCCCCACGGGGAATCGAACCCCGGTTTGAGCCTTGAGAGGGCTCCGTCCTAGCCGCTAGACGATGAGGGCGTGGGCCGAGCGAATTTTGGGCCGCCGACCGGAATCTCAAGGAAAAAGTTCGGCGATCCGCCGCGTCAGTCGGTCAGGTCGTACAGCTCGCCGGGTCCGAAGAAGCGCGCCAACTCCGCCGCCGCGGTGGCGTCGCTGTCCGACGCGTGAGCCACGTTGATCGTGGCGTCGGTTCCAAAATCGCCCCGAATCGTGCCTTTGGCTGCCTTGCGGGAGTCGGTCGGTCCGAGCAGATCGCGCACGCGTTGCACGACGTTCTCACCCTGCAGGGCCAGTATCACCACTGGACGGGACGCCATGAACGCCTCCAGCGCCGGATAAAACGGCCGGTCCGCGACGTGGGCGTAATGCTCGCGCAAGAGTGCCGGCTTCAGCCGGGCCATCTTGCAGCCGATGATCGTGAATCCCTCCTGCTCGAAGCGGCCGAGCACGTTGCCCACGTGCCGGCCGCCCATGCAGTCGGGTTTGAAGATGACGAGCGTCTTCTGCATAAAGCCGGCCACCATAGCAGCGGCTGGCGCCTTGGGAAGCCCGGAAGTACCCCGGAACGGGGAGTGCAGACGGCGGGCACGAAGCCCGCCCTTGTCGCCTGGCTCAACCGCAATCGCGACCGGGATCAGCGCGCCGGCGCCGCATAGACCGTCTCGACCGGCGGAAAGTCCGCGGAGGCGAGCTTCACCGGCGCCCGACCCGCCGAGTAGAACGTCGCGTAGACCACACCCAACAGGTTGCCGCCGTTGACGACCGTGCTGTCCGGCCGGTCGTTGTTGTAGCCCTTGACCTGCCAACCGCCGTCGACCTTGGCGATGATCCGGTGCGCCACCCGCTCGCCAAATCGATTCACGTACACCACGATCATCCCGATGCGCAGGCGCGCGGCGTCGATCTTCTTCGTCACGATCACCGCGTCGTCACCAAAATACGGCAGCATCGAATGCCCGGAAACCCGCATCACACTCAGGCCCGGCCGCTGGCCAGCCACGGCCTCCGCGTCGCGGAGCGCCGCACTGTAGCCGACGTCAGCCGCCCTCGCCGACGCTGCCAGCCCCAGGAACAGGGCGCTGATGGCAACCGAATGGCGGAGGATGGAAGACCGGTTGAAAATCACGCTGCGAGACTACCTTTTATCGCAGGTTTTTTGCATTCGGGCGGCCCCTCAACTTAAGGCCCTTCACACCTTATTAACTTCCGAGTAGAGCCCCGGTCTTCCTGCTCTGGCGTCCCAAGCGTCCAAACCGAATCACCCCACGGACCCTCAGGGGAAATACCCTACGATTCCGCCCGATGGGGCATCCCACCCTTCGGGACTTACGACCTGCCCATGGGCGGTCAGCAAGCAAGCGGCAAGTGCGACACGAACCGATTCCCTATTTCGCTGGCAACCTGAGTCTTATCTACGGTCAGCTGCGCCCGAAACCGCAGTGCGCAGAGCCGATTCCAGGTCAGGGAGTGAGTAATTGAAGCCCGCGTCAACCAACCGACGCGGCCGCACCCGCATGCTGGCCAAGAGGGTTTCGTCGGCCATTTGCCCATAAAGGGTCCGGAGCAAGATCGCCGGGACCGGCACCACCGCGGGACGGTGCAGCGCACGACCCAATCCGGCGGCAAAGTCGGCGTTGCGCACCGCCGTCGGCGCAACCGCGTTCACCGGACCGCCCAGCCGTCGATCCTGCAAGGCCGCCCGGATTATCGCGACGAGATCGTCGAGCGAAATCCAGCTCAACCATTGGGCACCATCACCCAGCCGGCCGCCAAAGCCGGCACGAAAGGCGGGCAACATTTTCGCCAACGCCCCGCCGCCCGGTCCGAGCACGAGCCCCGTCCTCAGGACCACCGTGTGGATTCCCACCGATTCGGCGATCCTCGCCTCCTCCTCCCACGCGCGGCACACGTCGGCCAGGAAGCCCTCCCCGCGCCCGCTGCTCTCGTCCAACTCCTTTTCACCGCGATCGCCGTAGTAATTGATGCCGGACGCGGACACCAACACGCGCGGAAGATGGTTCATGTGGGCCATCACGGCGACGAGGTTGCGAGTTCCTTCAACCCGGCTTCGCAGAATCTCATCCTTGCGCTCCGGCGTCCAGCGGCCGGCCGCCAGACTCTCCCCCGCCAGATTCACAAATCCTTCCACTCCATCCAGGCGTTCCCACTGCTCCACCTCGCCCGACGAAGGGTGCCACGCGATTTCGTCCCGGCGTTCGGCCGGCCGCCGGACAAATCGCACGATCTCGTGGCCCTCGCCCTCCAAGAGCCGGACCACCGCACTCCCGATGAAACCCGAGGCTCCGGTTATGGCCACCTTCATGGGCGCATGATGACAGGCGGCCCGCGGTTTTCCAAGCCGGCCGTCGGCCGTGCAGTGGGCGGGTTTGGTGGAACCGGCGTTCCGCGCCGGCTTGAGCCCGCTCGGAGATCGGGCTCCATCCGATTCGACCGGCTGGGAACCAGCCCACCACCCTCCGCCGATATCCGGAGATCAGGTTCCCCCGCCGGCCCTTGACTTCGGTCGGCGCGGTCCGATTTCTGCGTCTTGAATTCGCCCTTCGCCTCCTGAAACCAAACCTCGACCCGTCGTCAGCTCGTAAGCCCGGAGCGCGGCGGCTCGCGCCGCCGCATGGTCCACGATCGGCCGCGGATAATCCGTTCCGAGCCGCACTTTCGCACGGACAAGCACCGCTGGCGGCGCCTCCCACGGTGCATGAATGTGTCTCGCCGGCAGGGCGGCGAGCTCCGGAATCCATCGGCGCACATAGTCGCCCGCAGGATCGTAACGCCGGCCCTGCAGGACCGGATTGAAGATGCGAAAGAACGGCGCCGCGTCCGCGCCACAACCCGCCGTCCACTGCCAGCCAAGGGTGTTGTTGGCCAGATCGGCGTCGACCAAAGTGTCCCAAAACCAAGCCGCGCCTTCCCGCCACGACAGACCCAGGTCCTTCACCAGAAACGATGCGACGATCATCCGCACCCGGTTGTGCATCCAGCCGGCATGCCAAAGTTGTCGCATTCCCGCATCCACGATTGGAAACCCGGTCCGGCCGCGCTGCCATGCGCGCAGCGCGGTCGGATCCTGGCGCCACGGAAACGTCCGGAACGCAGCGCGTAGTGGCGCCCTCGCGGTGTCGGGAAAGTGATGCATCAAATGGCCGGCAAACTCCCGCCAGCCGACTTCCTTGAGGAAGATCCGGGCGCCCGATTCCGCCGCCGGATGGCGGTCAACCCGTGTCACGACCGCCATCCACACCTGGTGGGGGCTCAATTCACCAAAATGCAGGTGGGGGGAGAGGCCGGAGGTCCCGGCAAGGTCGGGCCGGTCGCGCCTGGCCGCGTACGTAGACAGATCATTCGCGACGAAACGCCGCAGCCGGCGCTGCGCACCGCCTTCGCCGGGCTGCCAAGTCTCGCCGAGGCCGGCATCCCATCGGATGGCCGGCAACAGGCCCAGATGCGCAAGGGCCTCCGACCGCGGCCATCGCTTCGGCCCGGCCAGCCGTCCGGGCGGCAGCGATCGCGGCCGGTCCACCGGCGTCTCCTGGCACCGACGCCAGAAGGGCGTGAAGATCTGGAAGGGCCCGCCACCACTCGTTCGCACTGCCGTTGGCGCATATAGCAGCGCCCGGTCGAAGCGCTGTACTTCGAGACCATCCGCCTGCAGGGCGTTCGCGATTTTGCGGTCATGCACGGCCGCCGCCGGCTCCGGGCGGTTAATCCAATAGACCGCGCCGGCGCCCGTGCCTTTGGCCAGGATGCGAAGTAAGTTGAGGCTGTCGCCGCGCGCCAGAATCAATCTCGAGCCGCGCCCTCGCAGCGATTGGTCCAGCGCCGTCAAGGAATGGTGGAGCCACCATCGGGCCGCTGCGCCCGGAGGCCAGCGACCTTCGGCAGCCTCATCATGCACGTAGATCGGAATGACCGGCCCGCCGTGCGCCACCGCCGCCCGAAGGGCCGGGTTGTCCTGCAGGCGCAGATCAAGGCGGAACCAGACCAGGATCGGCGTGGGTTTCATCTCCTGGGGATCGGCACCGCTTCAGCCGGGTTCTCCTGCAGCGCTCGCGTGCGCCTCCGGCCCGTCGGCTTGGTGCGACTCGGCTCCACCTCTCAAACGGTGTCGTGATACAGCTTTTCGTAGGCCGTCGCGGTCTTCTCCCAACTGAAGTCGTGGACCATGCCCCGTTGCATCACCGCCAACAGGCGATCCTTTTGCTCGAAGAGACCGACCGCCCGGAGCAGCGCGGCCGAAAAATCCGTCGCGTCGGGCGCACAGATGATGCCCGTGCCGTCCGCCGGACGTTCGTCAATGTCCGCCACCGTATCAACGAAGCCGCCCACGCGGGTCACGATCGGCACCGTCCCGTAAAGCTGGCTGTACATCTGATTCAGACCGCAGGGCTCGAAATGGGACGGCATGAGAAAGAAATCCGATCCGGCCTCGATCAGATGGCTGGTTTCCTCGTCCCGCTTCAGGCTCAGGGCGATCTTCTTCGGATGGGCCCGGACGAGGTCCTGCAGGGCCGATTCAAATCGTTTTTCGCCGGTGCCGAGCACGATGAGCCGGCAATCCTGCCCGACGAAGAACTCCTCGGCCGCCAGCAACAGATCCAGCCCCTTTTGCTGCGTCAGCCGGCATACCATGCCGAAAACCGGCCCCTTGAAGCTTTCATCCAGGCGGAACTTGCGCAGCAAGGCCGCGCGGCACACCGGCTTGCCGGTCAGGTCGTGGCCCGCGTACCGCGCCGGCAGGAAGCGATCCTTGGCCGGGCTCCACACCCGCGTGTCGACGCCATTCACCAGTCCGACCAAATCTTCGGCCCGGGTGGCGACCACGCCCTCCAATCCGCACCCGAATTCCGGCGTCTGAATCTCCCGTGCGTATTGCGGGCTGACCGTCGTGACCCGGTCCGCAAACAGGATCCCGCCCTTCATCAGGTTGATCTGGCCGTAGTATTCCAGGCCGTCGATTCCCAGCAGATCGTCGGGCAGGTTCGTCAGGCCAAACGACCGCATGGCGAAGATGCCCTGGAAGGCGATGTTGTGGATGGTGAAGACCGTCTTCATCGCCAGCGCCAGGCCGGTGCGGCGTTCCTCGTACCGGAGCAGGAGCGGCAGCATCGCCGCCTGCCAGTCGTGCGCGTGCACGATGTCGGCCCGCAACTCGGCCATGCGCATCACCTCGATCACCCCCTTGCAGAAGAACAGGAAGCGCGCATCGTTGTCGTCGTAGTCGCGTTCGCCGTTCCCGTACGGCTCGCTGCGGTCGAAGAACTCGTCGCGCCCGATGAAGTACACCGTGAGGCCTTTCTTCAGCGGCAGCACGCGCACGTCGCCGACGTACACCCGGTCGCCCAACTCGACCCGCAGCCCCAGCCGCTGCTGGGCCCGCGAGAGATCGCGGTGATGGAGGGCAGTCTGGTAACCCGGGAGGAACACGGACACGTCGTGCCCCCGGTCGGCCAGCGTGCCCGCCAGCGAACTCACTGCATCGGCCAGGCCCCCGGTCTTGGCGTAGGGGTACAGTTCGCTCGCGGCATGGACGATCTTCATGGCGGAACCTTAGCCCTCCGCATCGTTTCAGGCCAGCCGAAAGGTCTGGATCTTTCATCAGACTGCCTCCACATCATTCGTCCGCTTAATCGGTTGCGACTCGCAGCCGTGGCGGATACTCTCTCATCATGAAGCTTCGCGAACGCCTGCTGGCCCGGTTGCGGGCCGCCGACTATGTGCCGCTGGCCGAACCGGGAATTGCGGAGGCGCTCGGCCTGGCCGGCAAGGAGCGCGCCTCCCTCGCCCAGGAGGTCCGCCGGCTGCTCGGCACGGGCGAAATCGTCCGCATCAAGCAGGACCGTCTGTGCCTGCCGGCCGCCGCCGATCTCGTCACCGGGCGCATCCAGTTCCGGCAGGGCGGCTCCGCTTTCCTGATCCCCGACCGGACCGCCGGCGCGCCGGACGACCCCGCGGTCCAGGTTGGCGCCGAGGACACCGGCGTGGCCCTGCATGGTGATCGGGTGGTCGTGCGGCTCCAAGACGCCCTCACCCGGCCCCGCGGCCCCCGGGGCGTGGGCGGCGGCGAGCCCACGGGCCGGGTCATTCGCATCCTCGAACGCGGTCGCGAAACGCTGACGGGGAATCTCCAGCGCAGCCGGCTCTTCTTCTACGTCGTGCCGGACGATCCGCGTTTTCTCCACGACGTCTATGTGCCCGATCCGGCGAAATCACGCCTGCGGCCGGTGCCGGCCATCGGCGACAAGGTCGTGGTCAAGCTGCGGCCCTGGACGCAACGCCACGTCAATCCCGAGGGCGAGATTGTCGCCCGGCTGGGCCGGACGCATGAGCCGCAAGCCGAATTGGCCGCGATCTACCACAAATACGATCTGGCGCAGGAGTTTCCCGAGGAAGTGCGGCGCGAAGCGGCGGCGCTGCCCGCGCGCGTGCGCCCGGCGGATCTGGCCGGCCGGGAGGATTTCCGGCGCGTGCCGACCTTCACCATCGATCCGGACGATGCGAAGGATTTCGACGACGCCCTCTCCCTCGAGACCCTGCCCAACGGCGACCTCCGCGTGGGCGTGCACATTGCCGATGTGAGCGCCTACGTGCGGCCGGGCACCGCGCTCGACCGCGAGGCCCAGCGGCGCGGCAATTCCACCTATCTGGTCGGCACGGTCATCCCCATGCTGCCGGAAAAACTCTCCAACGGCCTCTGCAGCCTGGTGGAGGGCGAGGACCGCCTGACCAAGGCCGTCTTGCTGACGTTCCACCGCGGCCGGCTGACCGGGGCCGCGCTGGCCAACACCGTGATACGCAGCCGCAAGCGCCTGACCTACCGCCAAGCCTTCGCGCTCCTCAAGGAAGACAACCTCGACAAGATCCGGCGTCTGCCGCTGCCGGCGGCCCATCAAACCGGTTCCACCGGCCGTGCGCTGGCATCGCTCAGCCGTGCCGAACTGGGAGATCTGCAGGGGGCGATCCGCCAACTTTGGGACCTGGCGAGCCGCTTCCGCCGCGAACGCATGCGCCACGGGAGTCTCGACCTCGACATGCCCGAGGTGAAAATCTTCGTGGATCCCCAGGGCTATGCCGACCGGCTGGAGCGCATCGAGCAGGACGAGAGCCACCAGCTCATCGAGGAATTCATGCTCGCCGCCAATGAAGCGGTCGCCCGCCTCACCCGCCGCCAGCACCTGCCTTCGCTTTACCGCGTGCATGACGAGCCGGACGAGGAAAAGTTGCAGGAATACCGGCAACTGCTGGCGACCTTCGGCATCGCGATCGGCGACCTCACCCAGCGCACGGAAATGGCGCGGCTGCTGCAGATTCTCAAGCACCACCCGCAGGGCTACACTCTTCGGACCCAGCTCCTGCGCAGCCTGCGCAAGGCCTGCTATCGCGCGACTCCCGACGGCCATTACGGACTCGCCAAGGCCGACTACACCCACTTCACCTCGCCGATCCGGCGCTACGCCGATCTCGTTGTGCACCGGGTCATCGACCACCACCTGGCCGGACCCGCCGGGCGTCACGCTTCCCATTACACCCAGCCGCGCCTCGCCAGCCTTGCCGAACACCTCAGTCTCACCGAGCAGAACAGCATGGAGGCCGAACGCGAGTCGCAGAAGGTGAAGCTGCTGGAATTCTTCGAGCGTGAACTCAACCGGAAGAAACCGACCGTCTTCGGCGCCGTGATCACCGATGTGCGCAACCACGGACTCTTCGTCGAGCTGCCGGATGCCATGACCTTCGGCCTGGTGCACCTTTCAACGCTGCGCGACGACTTCTACACGTTGAACAACGCCGGCACCGCCCTGATCGGACGGCGTCACAAGCGCCGCCTCGAACTCGGCCAGCGCGTCAATGTTGTCACCGAGCGCGTCGACCGCTTCAAGCGGCAGATCGACTTCCGGCTCGCCGATTGACGTCGACCCTTTGGAAACGGCCCCGGTCGCAAAAGCGGGGTATGAGGGACGGCCGACCGGCAGGCCCCGTCCGTCAGGGTTCCCGGGCCGGCGCGCACCGCGGTTTGCTCCGTAGCGAACTCGGGGTCCAGAGGATGCTGTCAGGGATCCGGCGCAGGACCGGCGAAACCACTCGGAAATCCGCCGCCGGGTGCCCGCGACACGGGTCAGCGGTCGGCCCGCAGGTGGCGCGGATCGAACGCCACCATCGCCCGCCCGTATTTGGCCAGCGAAGTGGTGCCGCCGTACCAGCGATAGCCCTCCACCTGCGCGGTGCCGTCGAGGATGTGCTCGATGCAGACCATCTGATCGACAATGAAACTCGCGGGCAGGGGCGTCCCATGTCCGGGCAGCATCGTGTCGAACTCCGCGGAGCGCTGGTTCAGCCCCCGCAGCGTCTGCAGATAGACTTCCAGCGGCGTGCTCTCCCGGAGAAAGAGCCAGACCATGCCATTGTTGTTGTCGCCGGTGAAAAGCAGGCGGTGCGTCATATCCAACAGCACGATGCTGCCCGGCGTGTGCCCGGGAACATGGATCACCTCGATGGGGCGGTGCCCCAGATCGAGGCGTTCGCCGTGGCGGACCGGGACCAGCTGCGTCCGCGAGGCCAGCCAGCCCCGCCACGGCAGGCATGCCCGCGCCGACCTCAAATCCGCCGGATGCACATAGGCTTTTTCGAACTGACCAATGCCGCCGGCGTGATCGCCATGTCCATGGGTCACCACGACTTGGAGCGGACGCCGGGTGAGCGCGGAGACGCAACGCGCGAGATTTCCCTGGCCTGTGGTGGTATCGACGAGCAGCGCGCTTTCATCCCCTTCGATCAGATAGGCGTTGACCTTACCGCGGTCATCAATCCGCCAGACCCCGTCCGCGACCACGGTCACCCGGAACCACGGGTCTGGCGAGCTGGCCGGCGTCGCGGCGTCGGCCCGGACGGCCCGCAACGGCCCGACGAACGCAAATAGCAGTATTCCGGCGATCGCCCGGCGCGTTGACCTCGGGGCATGCATATCCCGGATAAACACCGTGAGCCGCTTCAACCCTCCACGATTGCTCTTTGCCCAATCAGCCCGGCGCGTCCGACGACTGTCTCGCCGCATTGTGCGGCGTTCGAGCCGCTTCCGTATGACGGTCCGTCGGACTTCGGCGGGCAGCCTTCGCCCGACCGCTTGGCCCAGCCTTTGCCACCGGATTCAATTTCATTCGCTGGCTGTGCCGCGCCGTAGCCCTGAGCGCGCCGAATGAGCGAAAACTGGCGGGGCGGGCGGGGGTCGAACCCGCAACCCTCGGTTTCGAAGACCGATGCTCTATCCATTGAGCTACCGCCCCGATTTGGAACCACGGCTCCCCGGAAGAACTGCAACCGCGCACCGGCGTCAAGACCGGGCTGGCCTGCCCCCCCGGGCACCCCCCGGCCATGAACGACCACGCGGCCGCGGGCGGCCAGTCGGCGAGCCGTTTCGTCCGCCTCCGAAACAAACCAGCGTTGCAATCGTCACCCGGAGGCCTAGACTGACGTCGTTACCCAGGAGGGATTGCGATGAACCTGAATAGCCCGGTTCGAGTGCTGGCGACGATCGCCGCGGCCTGCCTCGCGGCCGCCGCATCCGTTTGGGCGGAGGCTCCGTCGGACCGCCCGCTCCAAGTCATCCAGACCACCGAACCCAGGTTCCCGGTGACGACCGATACGATCACCCTCAGCTCCGGGGAGGCGCGGGTCCTGATCAACGTCAACGCCGAGGGCAAACTGGTCGACTGGCTGGTCCTCAGCTACACCCAACCCGCGTTTGCGCAGGTGGCGGTTCAGGCAGTCCGCGACTGGCGATACGAACCCGCGATCAAGGACGGCCAACCGGTGGGCGTGCGCATGGCCCTGGAGTTCACCTTCCGGGCCGAGGGCAAGGTGATTTCCACCCTCCCGGTCCAGATGTACGACAATTTTGTTTCGTCACTCTTCGGCCCGCTGACCCACCGGGAGGTCTGCCGGGCCGGGGAACTCGACCATCCGCTGCAGATCGTCCGGAGCGTGCGGCCCAAATACGCCGGCGCCGCCTGGAAGGACGGACCGCCGGCCGGCCATGTCCTGCTCGACTTCTTTGTGGACGGCACCGGCCGGCCGCGCATGCCGATCGTGATCAGGGCCACCGACCCGAGGTTCGCGGCCGCCGCCACTGCGGCGCTGGAGCAATGGCGATTCTCCCCGCCCCTGCGCGGCGGCCAGCCTGTGGCCGTCCAGGTGCAGCAGGAATTCGACTTTGCGGATTGAGGGCGCGCGGCGAGCCTGAGGCTCACCAGCCGCCGCGCCTTGCGCTGTGGCTGGCGGGCGGCTTCGGCCACGACATTCGCATGCTCCGTAATGGCAGCCGTACGCGTCTGCCGGCCGAAGTCCTGGCGAAGGCTGGTCGGCGTCTGCCCTACGAGGAAGACCCAAAGCCTCCCGGCTTCGCGTTCGGCTGCAACGCCCGTATTCTTCCGTCGACCCGTCCCCGGGGGCACGCCTGCCGGCCCGTGCCGTTTGCATCTTTCCCGAAGCGCCGTTCTATTTGGATCCACGCATGAAACACTACGATTTTGCCGCCCGATTGCAGCCGCTGTGGGAGAAAGCCTGCCGACTCTACGCCAAGGGCCAACGCGGCGCCGACACCTATTTCACCGCCGACGAGGCGGCTTTTCTCGCTGCGAACGGCCTGACCCCCCAGCACGTCTATGACTACGCCGAGGACTTCACCGGGGGCGGCGAGCCATCATGGAACAACGCCCTGGCGATCGAACTCGTCCGCCGCGATTACTTTCTGAACGTTCAGCACGGCCGACCTTCCCGCACCGTGCTCGACGAAGCGAAGATGCCCGCCAAGACCGACGCGGTGCGGGGCATCGCGTGGCTGCCCCGCATTCTGCCCAATGCCCGGGCGAAACTACGCCGGGAGCTCCCCGCCAGCCTGATGTAAAGCTGCGGCG
>JBJKRD010000117.1:0-7622 GCA_046704925.1 Opitutaceae bacterium
CTGTTCGGGGGTAAAGGACGGCGACGTCACCAGCCAGCCGGTCTTCGGATCCGGGACGAGGTCGTGAAGAAAGAACTCGCAGGCGCCTTTCATGGCCGGGTAGGCGCGGCGGGCCAGGAAGTCCCGGTCGCCCGTGAACAGGTAGTGTTCCCACAGGTGGTCGCAAAGCCAGGCGCCGCCCGTCGGCCAGATGCCCTCGATGTTGTTCACCGGGGCGGTGGCGCGCCAGAGGTCGGTGTTGTGGTGCAGCACCCAGCCGGGGCAGCGGTAATAGGTCTCGGCGGTGTGATGACCGGTCACCACGAGGTCGTCGATGAGGGCGAACAGCGGGTCGCTGCATTCGGTGAGATTCGTGACCTCGGCCGGCCAATAGTTCATCTCCAGGTTGATGTTGGTCGTCCACTTGCTTTCCCACGGCGGATTCAGCAGGTCATTCCAGACGCCCTGAAGGTTGGCCGGTTGTCCACCCGGCCGGCTGCTGGCGATCAACAGATACCGGCCGTATTGGAAGCACAGCGCGGCCAGCGCGGGATCGCCGGCCAGGCCCAGATCCCCCGTCACCCCCAGCCGCTGGTTGGTCGGCAGGGCGCCGCGGCTGGTCGCGCCGAGGTTGAGGCGCACGCGGTCGAAAAGCCGGCGGTAGTCGGCGACATGCGCCGCCCGCAGGGATTCGTACGAGCGGTTCCGCAGGGCGGCGAGGATCGCGACGCAGCGCGCGGCGGGATCGCCGCTGATGTCGTGGTAATTGACGAAGCTGGTGGCGGCCGTGAGCAGCACCGTGACGGCGTCGGCGCCCTCGACCGTGATGCGATCGCCGCCGAGGGTGAGACGTCCGCCCGTCGGCAGGATTTTGACGCGCGCCGCAAAGCGCAACCCGCCCTCCGCCACCTGGCCCGACAAAACAAGTTCGTCGGGTGCCGCCGTGCGGGTCCGGGCGTCCGGTTGCGGGCTGTCCAAACCCACCGAGAGGCTCACGCTTTGCGGACGATCGGCGGAGATCCGCTCGACAATGACCCCGTCGGGATGGCTGGCGAACGTTTCCCTCACATAGGCGACGCCGTTCGAGCGGTAGGTGACGCGCGCCACCGCCGAGGCGAGATCCAGCTCGCGGCGATAATCGGCAATCGCGCCCAGGCCGCCAGACTCCAGGCGAAGGTCACCGAAGGGCTGATACGCCTTTTGCCGGACGGGGTCGCTCAGGAAATGCGCGCGCGCCTCGCGCTCGGCATCGGCGGTCCGGCCCTCCTGGAGCAACCGCCGGATGGGTTCGAGATAATCCGCGGCCCCGGCGCGGTCATAGCAATGAGGCCCGCCCTTCCACAGCGTGTCCTCGTTGAACTGGATTCGTTCGGTGGGGATGTCGCCGAAGACCATCGCGCCCATCCGGCCGTTGCCCAGCGGCAGGGCCTCGCCCCAGTTCCGGGCGGGTTGTCCGTACCATAACAGGAGGGGAGTCGGTTGGTCGGATTCGCCGGCCTGGTCGGCGCGAATCGCCGCGGCCAAAACCAAGGCGACGGCAAGGGGCACGAGAGGTCGTCGGAGGAATGCCTTCACCGGGGGTGGGAAACGGGCGTGACTTGAGGAGTTTCGCGGCCGAATCTCAGTCAAAATAGTTATTTATTGGTACACAAAATAAGTCAATTTTGTTTTATCTTGTACCAATATGTTTTCATATAGGTCATTGTCTAATTGCTTGCCAATCGCGGGCCAATAATCATGAATTATTGGATTGAAGACTGAAAAGCAGCGTCGGGTCTCGCAAAAGGACGTGGCCACGGTGGCGGGTGTCTCCCAGCCGGTCGTCTCGGCGGTGCTGGGCAACTCCTCCAGCATGGTGGTGGCGCGGGAGACGGCGGAGCATGTCATCCAAGTGGCGAAGATGCTTGGCTATCGGCGCCGGCAGCCGGCGTTTCAGGCGCGCAAGAAGACCAAGAACTCGAGGCTGATTGCCGTGGTCGATTCCATGCTCGCCGCGGTGCAGGAGGGGCATATTCCGAGCGCCGACTACGAGAGCTTTTATCGGAGCTACCTCAACACCCTGCTGCACGAGCTGGCGGTGCGGAACAGCCAGATGGCCCTGTTCAACCCGTCGATCGGCGACCTGCGGCAGGCGTTGCTGGCGTCGGGCGCGAGCGGGGTGGTCTGGCGGGGATATTTTCCCGAGGATTCGCCGTTGCTGCGGTGGGCGGCCGAACATTTTCCGCTGGTCTCGGTCGACCACCATCCGGACAACCAAGTGGACCTCGTGACCATGGACAACGAGGCGCTCATCCGGGCGGCCGCCGGCCATCTCTACGACCGGGGACACCGCCGCATTGGATTGTTCATCGAGGATTCTCCGCGCTATGATCCGTATTGGCGGGCGTTCGAACGCTTCGCGGCCAAGGCCAAGCTCGACTTGAGCGGATTCCCGACGCTGCCGGCCCGGTTTCCGCCGGAGACGATCGATCCCGGGAAATTCGTCGAGGCCTGGCTCAAACTCGACTCCGCGGTTCGTCCGACGGGCATCATCATGATGGATCACTATGCGCTGCGGGTGATGGCCGCGGCGAAGGCGCACGCGGTGAAACTGCCGGCCCAGCTGAGCGTCGTGGGCATCGACAACGTGCCCGCCGGCGCCGTGGCCGAGCCGCGGCTGACCTCGATCCAGCAGCCGATCGAGGAGATCTGCCGGGCGGCGGTGAGCGTGCTGGAACAGCGCATGGCCTATCCCAACGCCGGGCGGCAGCTCGTGCTGATCAGTCCGCGGCTGATTCCCCGCGGATCCGTGGCGCCGCCGTCCGAGTAGGAGCCGGGCCGGGGGTGAACGAACGATGACCTGCCTGGGCGCGGCATCGCCGGGAAACGGGGGCGGCATCCGGCGGCGGGATTTCCTCAAATCCGGTCTGGCGCTGGTGGCCGCGGCGCCCTGGGCCGCCGCCCGCCTGGGTGCCGCCGACGGACCGCCGATCGCGACGGGCCCCTTTGCGGCGGACCCCCAATCGCTCGCGCGCCACGCGGCGCCGGAGTGGTTTCGGAACGCCAAATTCGGCATCTCCGCCCAGTGGACGCCGCAGTCGGTGCCGGAGCAGGGCGACTGGTATGCGCGCAACATGTACATCCAGGGCAGCGCGCAGTACGCCTACCACGTCGCCCACTACGGGCATCCGTCGAAATTCGGCTACAAGGACCTTTGCCCGCTCTGGCGGGGGGCGGCGTGGGATCCGGAGGCGTTGATCGCGCGCTACCGGCGAGCGGGGGCGCGTTACTTTGTGGCGCTGGCGAACCACCACGATGGTTTCGACTGCTGGAATTCGAGTCACCAACCGTGGAATTCGGTCAACCTGGGCCCGCGGCGCGACCTCATCGGCACTTGGGCGGAGGTGGCGCGCCGCCACGGTCTTCGCTTTGGCGTGGCCGTTTTTTCGACCCAGAACTGGGCATGGTTCAACGTGAGTCACGGCAGCGACCGGTCCGGACCGCTGCAGGGCGTCCCGTACGACGGCAACCTGACCAAGGCGGACGGAGCGGGTCGGTGGTGGGATGGATATGACCCGCGCCAGCTCTATGATCGGCCGCACGCCGACGACGCGCCGCCGCCGGCCGCGTACGTGCGGAATTTCTTCGATCGGACCCGGGAGGTGATCGACCGCTACCGGCCCGACCAGGTGTTCTTCACCGACAACGGCCTGCCGCTGGGCGACACCGGGCTCCGCCTGGCCGCGCACTTCTTCAACGCGAACCGCGAATGGCACGGCGGGACCGACGAAGCGGTCATCAACACCAAGAACGTGGCCCCCGATCTGGTGCGGGCGCTCGTGTGGGACCGTCTGCCGCCCGAGGCCGTGGTGCCGTATGTGTGGCAGATGGACATCTGCATCGGCGACTGGCATTACAAACGGGATCTGGCCTACCGGTCGGCCGCGGACGTGATCCCGTATCTCGTGGACGTCGTCAGCAAGAACGGGAATCTGCTGCTCAACATCCCGATCCGGGCCGACGGCAGCATCGACGACCGCGAAATCGCGGTGCTCGACCAGATCACCGCCTGGATGGACCGGAACGGCGAGGCGATCTTCGACACGCGGCCCTGGCGGATCCACGGCGAGGGTCCCACCCGGGCGCCCGCGCGCGATTTTCCCTACGTTCACGTCCGCTACACGGCGGAGGACATCCGGTTCACGGCCAAGGGCGACCTCCTTTACGCGATCGCGCTGGGCTGGCCGGAGGACGGAAGCCTCGTGATCCAATCGCTGGGCCGGCTTGCGCCCGACCCCGGCGACCGGATCGCCGCGGTCGAAAGCCTGGGCTCCCCTGGCCTGCTGCCCTGGGTCCGGGAGGAGCGGGGCCTGGTGATCACCCTCCCGCGGGAGAAGTCGGGTGATTTCGCCCACGCATTCCGGATCCGCCTGGCGCAACAATGACCGGCGGACCGAGAGGCGAGGGAGGGAGGACCTGTGACCCAGCTGCGCCGGCCGGTGAATTTGGTTGCGCCGGGTGCGTCGTCGGCAACCGCAATGAATCGGACCGCGGAGCGGAGACGCGGCCCGAAGGCCAGGCGGCGCGCCCCGGCACCAGGCGGACGACGCCATCGCGCGGCCACGGCGGACGGTCGAGGTCGCGGCAGGCACGGTTTGATTTTCTCCCAACCGCCCGTCCGGTTGCCGACGCCGGGACGGACCGACGGTGGCCGGAAGCGGTCAAGAATCGCCATGTTTCCCGCAAGATTAGCCATACCCGACGACGGCGGCGCGTGGTATCATTTGCACCCTTTCCCCAAAGTGCGTTGCGGGCCGGTATGCTCGGATCTGCGCGGTCGATGGCGGTGGCTGCAGGACCGAATGCTGTGGGCCGTTCGCAGGCGATCAACCCCTAACCCCATCCATCCCATGCCGCGTCTCCGACTCTGGCTGGCCAGTCTTGGCTGTTTGGCTGCTCTCGTTTCGGCCGCTGCCGCCGAATCGGTTTCCCTCTCGCTGATTGCCCCGCCCGCTGCGCCCGCCCCGGCGCGGCACGGGTTGGAAAAGCTCGAGGCCGCGCTGCAGGCGAAGGGCGTGGGCTACGAGGAGGTCGCGGACGTCGCCAGCGCCCGGGGTGCGACTCTGCTCATCGCCGGCATCGCCGGGCAGGCGGGGCCGGCGGCAGACCTGTGCCGGAGCCTCGGCGTGCATCCGGCCGCCGGGCCCGAGGCGCTGCTGGTCCGGCACACCGCGTGGCAGGGCAAGCCGGCCCTCCTGGTCGTCGGCTCGGACGCGGTCGGACTCATGTACGCCCTGCTCGACATCGCCGACCGGGTGGGTTGGGCGAATGATGCCACGCAGCCCCTGGGCGAAGTGAAGGACACCGCCGAACAGCCGGCGGTGGCGGAACGCGGGGTCGACATCTACACCATGCAGCAGGCCGCCTTCGAAAGCCGGCTGCATGACGAGCAGTACTGGGTTCGCTATTTCGACACCCTCGCGCAGGATCGGCTCAATTCCTTCGGACTCATGTTCGGCTACGAGAACGGGGGCTATCTCCAACCGCCGTATCCCTATTTTATCGATGTCGCGGGTTTCCCGGAGGTCAGCGTCACCGGATTGTCCAAGGAGCGGCAGCGCCGGAACCTCGACGACCTCAACCGGCTCATCCGCCTGGCGCACGACCGCGGCATCAAGGTCGACATCGGCATCTGGCATCACATCTATCGCCCCGGGCAGCACCTGCCCCCGGACAAGCGGGCGGCCGTGATGGCGGCGGCCGCGCATCCGGCGCCAGGGCGGGTCTGGGGCCTGACCGACGAGAATCTCCTGGCGTACACGGAGGCCGCCGTGGCCGAGTTCGTCCGGCAGGTGCCCCACATCGACCGGCTGATGTTCGTCATGCACAATGAGTCGGGCCTGCGGCCGGCGCAGATGCACGATTTCTGGGCGACCGTGTTCCGGGCCATCCACCGGGCGGATCCCACGCTGCTGATCGAGGCGCACGAGAAGGGTGTGCCCGACGACATCATCGAGGACGCCCGCAAGGCCGGGGTGAACCTGCGCATGAACACGAAATACTGGGCCGAGCAGGCCGGGCTGCCCTTTCCGCCGACCCATGTTCAGGAACTGAACCAGCTCGACCGCCGCCATGGGTATGCCGACATGCTGAGCTACCCGCACAAGTACGACCTGCACTGGGTCCTCTGGACGAGCGGGACCATGCGCGTCCTGCTGTGGGGCGACCCGGATTATGTCCGGCGATTTGCCGCCACCACCCAGATTGCCGGCACCCGGGGCTTCGAGTTCACCGAGCCGCTGGCGACCTGGATGGCGGGACATCCGCCCGATATGAAGCCGGTGGACCTGCTGCGGCCGGCCGCCCGGTACTACGACTACAAGTTCGAGCGCTACTGGCACTTCTTTCAGGTATTCGGCCGGGTGAGCTACGATCCCGCCACGCCATCCGAGGTCTGGGACCGGGAATTCGTCCGGCGATTCGGGCCCGCGGCGGGGCCGCTGCTGGAGCGGGGGCTGCATCGCGCGAGCCAGATTCTTCCGCGCATCGTGGCGTATTGCCTGCCGGCCAACCTGTTCTCCACCACGCGCGGCTGGCCCGAGCGTCAGCGGTGGGACGACCTGCCCGACTATGCCGCCTCGGAACCGAGCGACACGCAGCAGTTCGAGAGTTTCGCGGAAGCCGCGCGCCACTTGATGGACGGGACCGACTCGGCGAAGATCGGACCGCTCGCGACCAGCCGCTGGTTTGAGCAGGCGGCCGACGACGTGCTGCGCCTGGTGCAGGAGGCCGAAGCCAAGGCGGGGGCGAAGCGCAGCAAGGAATTCGTCTCCACCGTGACCGATCTGCGGATCCTGGCCGCGCTGGCCCGGTACCACGCCCGCCGCATCCCCGCGGGCCTCGATTACGCCCTCTTTCTGCGTACGCAGGATGTGAATGCCCTCGACGCGGCGATCGCCGAGGAGCAGCGGGCCATCGCCGCCTGGCAGGAGGTCGTGACGGCGGCGGGCGACGTCTACGCCGACGATCTCGCCCTGGGCTGGCCCGAATACAATCTCAGCGGCCATTGGCGGGACGCCCTGCCCAAGCTGCAACAGGGTCTGGCCGCCCTGAAACGCGAGCGGGATGCGTTCCGGCCCGCCCCGCGCCGCCCGGTCGGAACCTACGACGTGCCCGGCAGTGGCGTGCTGGTCGTGGGGGTGCCCAACGGGAGCTACGAGCTGGACGTTCCCATCGAGGGCAGCGCGGGGCCGATGTGGATCGAAGCCGACGGCAGCGACGACACCGACACGTTTCAGGTGGACTACGGGCAGACCGAGCAAAAGACCCTGAACACCACGGTCGCGGACGGAAGGCTGTCGGTGGTTTTCCGGGCCACCTCGCTGGGGACGTGGAAGGCCGGCCCCGTGACCGTGACGCGGGTCGATCGGTTGATTGCGCACGTGCCCGTGCGGCGATTGGCACCCAACGAGGATTTCGTCGTGCGGGCGACGGTCAGCGGCGTGGACCCCATCAGCCAGGTGCGGGTCGTCTATGGCAACGAGCAGGGATTCCGGACCCAGGCGCTGCGGGGCATCGGGTCGGATCGCTATGAGGCCGACCTCGGGCCGGTGAAAGCCGGCGCCGATCTCGACTATTTTCTGGAAGCCGAGGACCAGGCCGGC
>JBJKRD010000118.1:0-5059 GCA_046704925.1 Opitutaceae bacterium
TGATTAGGACTTGGGGTTGGCACGCGCGCACCGCCACTGGGTCGGTGCGCGCCTTTTTCGACCGGGTCGCAAACTCCTGTACTCGCCGGACGGTCGGGGCCATGCTGCCCGCCATCCCGGACCCGGACGCCCGGCGGCCGGACCCCGGGGCCCCCGTGCGGCTGGCGCCTGTGGCATGAAACCCGGAACGTTGAGCGTCGTGCTTTTCCTCGCCTCGTCGGCCCTGGCCGGGCCGCCGGCCGGGGAGCTGCCGGGGCGCCGGACCGTGAGCCTGGACGGGAGGTGGAACTATATTGTCGATCCCTACGACGCCGGTTTCTTCGACTACCGCTACCAGCCGTTCGACCGGGCGCCGGTCCCGTCGGGGGGCTTCTTTCTCGACCGCCGCGCGCAGGATCGGACGGAGCTGAGCGAATACAGCTTCGACCAAAGCCCGACCCTCGTCGTGCCGCGCGACTGGAATTCACAGGACGCCCGCCTGCTTTATTACGAGGGCACGGTCTGGTACCGGCGGTTGTTCGATTTTCGGAAGACCGCGCCCACGGACCGGGTGTTCGTGCGGTTCGGGGCGGCCAATTATGAGACCGAGGTTTATCTCAACGGGCGGAAACTGGGGCGGCATGTCGGCGGCTTCACGCCCTTCGAATTCGAAATCACCCGCCTGCTGCGGGACACCGGCAACTCGCTCGTCGTGCGGGTCAACAACCAGCGACGGCGCGACGGGGTGCCGACCCTGAACACCGATTGGTGGAACTATGGCGGTCTCACGCGGGACGTGGAGCTGTCGGAGCGCCCGGAGACGTTCCTGGCGGATTGCACCGTCGGGCTGAAGCGGGGGACCCGCGACGTGATCGAGGTGACGGCCCGGCTGGAGGGACCCCGGCGGGGAGACGCCGTGCGCGTCGAACTGCCGGAGCTCGGTCGCAACGCCCAGGCCGCCCCGGACGGGACCGGGGTGGCCCGGCTGGAGCTGCCGGCCGCTCGCTTGACCCTGTGGTCGCCGGAGGCGCCCAGGCTCTATGAGGTCGCGGTTTCGTGCGGGTCCGACCGCGTCGTCGATCGCATCGGGTTTCGCACCATCGAGGTGCGGGGAACCGAGATCCTGCTCAACGGCGCCCCCCTCTTCCTGCGCGGCGTCTCGATCCACGAGGAGGATCCGCTGCGGGGCGGGCGGGTGGCCACGGAGGCGGAGGCGCGCATGCTGCTGGCGTGGGCCCGCGACCTGCACTGCAATTTTGTTCGCCTGGCCCACTATCCGCACAACGAGCACATGGTCCGGCTGGCCGACGAGCTGGGCCTCCTGGTCTGGGAGGAGATCCCCGTCTACTGGACGATCCTCTGGGACGATCCCGGCACCCTGGCGAACGCCCGCAGCCAGCTCACCGAGTTGATCCGGCGGGATCGCAACCGTGCGAGCGTCATCGTCTGGTCCGTGGCCAACGAGACGCCGGTCGGTCCCAGCCGGAACCAGTTCCTGGGAAACCTGATCGACCTCGCCCGGTCGTTGGACGGCACGCGCCTGGTGTCGGCCGCGATGGAGATCCACGGGGCGGCCGGGAATCCCGACGAGCGGGTGGTCGACGATCCCTTGGGGGAGCGGACCGACCTGGTCAGCTTCAACGAGTACATCGGTTGGTACGACGGCCTGCCGGAGAAATGCGCCCGCATCACCTGGGCGATCAAATATCCCAAGCCGGTGGTGATCAGCGAGTGCGGCGGGGGCGCCCTGCAGGGCCGGCATGGCGACAAGCTGACGCGGTTCAGCGAGGAGTTTCAGGAGGACCTCTACCGCCAGACCCTCCCCATGCTGCAACGGATTCCCCATTTTCGGGGCCTGACGCCGTGGATCCTGTGCGATTTTCGCTCGCCCCGCCGGCTGCTGCCCAACATCCAGGATGGCTGGAACCGCAAGGGCCTGATCGGCGAGAACGGCATCAAGAAGTCGGCGTTCTGGGTGCTGCGGGATTTCTACCGGCAAAAGGAAAGTGCGCCGGCCGCCCCCGATGATTTGCCGACCGGCCCGCCGCGTTGACGGTCCCCCGCTTCCGCTTCCCCCCCCATTAACCGCCGATATCCCCCGCCGCCCCATGCCGAACATCGACAGCCACCTGACCGTCCGGGAAAAGATCGCCTACGGCCTCGGCGACACTGCGTCCAACTTCTACTTCCAGTTCTTCAACCTCTTCCTGCTCTTCTACTACACCGACGTCGTCGGGCTGGAGGCGGCCGCGGTCGGGACGATGTTCCTCGTGATCCGGATCTTCGACGCGGTCATGGATCCGCTCATCGGGATGGCCGCCGACCGGACGAATTCCCGGTGGGGAAAATTCCGCCCCTACATCCTCTGGGGCGCGCTGCCCTACGGGCTCATCGGCTACCTCATGTTTCTGAACCCGTCGTGGACGGCCCACGGCAAGCTGGCCTTCGCCTATGTCACCTACGGGCTGATGTGGGTGGCCTACTCCGCGATCAACATTCCCTACTCGGCGCTGATGGGGGTGATGTCGCCCTCCTCGGAGCAGCGCACGTCGCTGTCGACCTACCGGTTCGTCTGTGCGTTCAGCGGCCAGTTCCTGATCGCGCTGCTGGTGGTCAAGCTCAAGGACTTCCTCGGCGGAGGCAATGAGGCGGCCGGGTTCCGCTACACGATGCTGCTGTTCTCCATCGTGTCGGTGGCAATGTTCTTCTACACCTTCGCCCTGACCCGCGAGCGGGTGCAGCCGCCGGCCAATCAGGACCACTCGCTGGGACGGGACCTGCGGTCGCTCGTCAGCAACGGGCCGTGGGTGGTGCTGTTCTTCTCGGCGATCTTCACCCTGACCAACACGGCGGTGCGCGGCGCGTCGATCATCTACTACTTCAAGTACCTCGTGCACGACGAGGGCGCGGTGGCGCTCTACATGTCGGCCGGCTCGCTGGCGTTCATCGCCGGGGCCGTCTCCACCAAGCTGTTCCTGCGCTGGTTCGAGCGGCGGCCCCTGATGATCGGACTGTCGATCCTCAACGCCGTGATCATGGCGAGCTTCTACTTCGTCAATCCGCAGACGCTCTGGCTGCTGTACGTCCTGAACATCGTCGCCACGTTCCTGGTGGGGCCGACGCCGGCGATCCTGTGGTCGATGTACGCCGACACCGCCGATTATGGCGAGTGGAAGTTCGGCCGGCGCACCACCGGCCTGATCTTTTCCGCCTCGGTCTTCTCCCAGAAGATGGGCCTGGCGATCGGGGCCGCCCTCGCGGGGTGGATGCTCGATTATTTCGGCTTCATCGCGAACGCCGCCGAGAGCGACCGCACCCTGCACGGCATCAATCTGCTGTTCAGCGTGGGGCCGGCGGCCTTCGCGCTCCTCGGGGCGGCGGCCATCTTCTTTTAC
Organism: Opitutaceae bacterium; assembly: GCA_046704925.1. Taxonomy (GTDB): domain Bacteria; phylum Verrucomicrobiota; class Verrucomicrobiia; order Opitutales; family Opitutaceae; genus Fen-1467. The sequence goes on from JBJKRD010000118.1 coordinate 3,375, forward strand.
CCGCTCGACGAGGCCCGTGTGAAGACCATCGAGCGCGACCTGACCGCGCGCAAACCGGCCGCCCCGGTCCCCACCGCGGCGGCCGCCTGACTGCGACCCTGCCTCCCATGCTCCTCCCATCCCGCCCTGTCCGCGCCGCGCTGGTCGCGGCCCTCCTTCCCATGTCTCTGCTCGCCGCCACCGAGAACCCCGGGCGCCACTGGTCCGTGATCGAGACCGCCCGCGACAACGGACACCGCCTCACCGCCGTGGCCGCGCCGGCCGGAGAACCCGCGGCCGGGGCGGATGCCATCGTCTGCGACCTCCAGCAGCGGTGCCAGGAGATGGTGGGCTTTGGCGGCGCGTTGACCGAGTCCGCCGCCTGGGCGCTGGCGCAACTGCCGGCGGACCGGCGCCTCGAGGTGATCCGCCGCTACTACGATCCCCATGACGGCATCGGCTACACCCTGGCCCGCACCCACATCAACAGCTGCGATTTCTCGCTGCATATGTGGGCCCTGGACGAGACGCCCGGCGATTACGACCTGCATGACTTTTCGCTCGCGCCCATGCGCCGCTGGCTGCTGCCGCTGATCCACGACGTGCAGCAGGTCGCCGGGCCGGAGCGCTTCCACCTGCTGGCCTCGCCCTGGAGCCCGCCCGCCTGGATGAAGACCAACAACCGGATGGACGACGGCGGGACGTTGCGCCCGGAGTACGCGCCGGCGTGGGCCCGGTATTTCGTCAAGTTCGTCGAGGCGATGCGGCAGGAGGAGCACATCCCGGTCTGGGCCCTGACGGTGCAGAACGAGCCGGCGGCGCACCAGGTGTGGGAATCCTGCCTGTACACGCCCGAAGCGGAGCGGGATTTCGTGCGCGATCACCTCGGCCCGGCGCTGGCGGGGGCGGGGCTCGGCGGAGTCCATCTCCTGGTCTGCGACCACAACCGGGACATCCTCTACCAGCGCGCGTCGACGGTGTACCTGGATTCCGCGGCCGCGCGGTACGTCTGGGGTGCGGCCCTGCACTGGTATGTCAGCGAGGACTTCGGCCAGTCGACCCGGCTGCACGACTCGTTTCCGGACAAGCCGATCCTTTTCACCGAGGGTTGCGTCGAGGGCGGCAGCAAGCCCGATGCGTGGGGACCCGGCGAACGCTATGCCCGCAACATGATCGGCGACTTCCGCAACTGGGTGGGCGGCTGGATCGATTGGAACATCGCCCTCGACCTGCAGGGCGGCCCGAACCATGTCGGCAACTACTGTGACGCGCCGGTCCTCGTCGATGTGGAACACGGACAGGTCCGGTACCAGAGCTCGTTCTATTACATCGCGCAGTTCAGCCGTTATGTTGCGTCCGGGGCGCGACGCATCGTCTCCGCCGGCGGGCCCCCGGGCCTCGAGTCGGTGGCGTTCGTCAATCCCGACGGCGCGGTCGTGGCGGTGGTGACGAATCCGACCGACGCGGCCCTCGACTTCGCCCTGGTGGCCGGCCCCGAGCGACTGGCCTGCCGGATTCCCGGCCACGCCATCCAGACCTATATCGGGGCCGTCCGTTGAGGGGTCGCGAGCCGGCCGATTCCGACGGGGGCGCAACCCAACTTTTGAGCAACGATCACAAATGAAAACCGGACTGGGGCTACTGGCCGGCCTTTGTTTGGCCGTGGTCGCACGGGCCGCGCCCGCCACCCCGGCGCCGGCCTGGAG
>JBJKRD010000119.1:0-5414 GCA_046704925.1 Opitutaceae bacterium
GTTCCAGGCCGGTGAGCGTCTTGATGCCGCCGAGCAGACGCCAGAGGATGACCATCATCACGACCATGCTCGGCAGCACGATCACGGGCCAGCTCAGGAGATGCATCCTCGCCAGTTGTTGGTTGAAGATTTCGGTGCCGGGCGGGCCGGTCAGGAGATGGCGGGCGAGCAGGAAATTCAGGAGGGCGCTGCCAAAGAACGCCAGCGAGAGCAGGCCGGTCGCGCGGCGCAGCAACCGGGCAAAGTCCGCCTGGCGCCCGTGCGCGAGCAGGGCCGCGTCGACCTTGGCGACGTCGATGACCTGCGGATTATAGAGCAGTTCGTTGATAAGCGGCGTCTTGGCCTCCATGGAGGCCAGCACCGCCAGGCCGATGATTGTCGGGATGGCCGCATCCTTGATCGCAAACCAGAACCCGCTGACGTTCAGCAGGCCGAAGCCGCCGGAGGCCAGCACGCTGGCGAAACCGATGATCGAGATGAAATTCCAGCGGCGACGCTTGAGGAAATCGTACAGCCCGTAGCCGAGCGGAAAGGCCAGCGCGACGACCAGGCCGCCGTGCGCGCCCAGCCCCCGCGGCCCGCTCAGCCAGGTGAGAATGGCCGTGGGCACCACGATGTTGCAGAGCAGATTGACCCACAGATTCTCGGGCTTCGCCGGCGGCTTGGCGGGGGGCGGCGTTTCCGGCGGGGTCGGGGCGGGGGAGGGATCGGACATTTCGTTTTGCCATCAAGTTTCTCAGAGGCATAACTGACGTCAAATCCCGGTTCGCACCATGATCCTCCTGGGCGTCAACATCGACCACTGCGCCACCCTCCGCCAGGCCCGCTATCGCGAGGCCGGTCGGACCGTCGGCGGCAACGTCGAACCCGACCCCGTCGGCCTCGCCATCCAGGCCGAGCGCGCCGGAGCCGACGGCATCACGGTGCACCTGCGCGAGGACCGGCGGCATATCCAGGAGCGCGACGTCTGGCGGCTGCGCGAGGCCATCACCACCCGCCTCAATCTGGAAATGGCCTGCACCCCGGCCATGACCGAGTTCGCGCTGAAACTGAAGCCCGATTCGGTCTGCCTGGTGCCGGAGAACCGGCGGGAAGTCACGACCGAGGGCGGACTCGACGTGGCCGGCCAGGAAGCACGGGTGCGGCCGGTGGTGGAGGCCATGCGCGCCGCGGGCATCATGACCAGCCTGTTCATCAGCCCGGACGAGATCCAGATCGAGGCCGCGGCCCGCCTGCAAAGTGCCTGGATCGAGCTGCACACGGGAGCCTACGCCGAGGCGGCAACCGGCGCCCGGCGTCCGGCGGAGTTTGATCGCCTGCGTCGCGGGTCGGCCCTGGCGCACCGGTTGGGCCTGGCGGTGAATGCCGGACACGGCATCAACTACGTCAACATCGCCGAAGTCCGCACGCTGCCCCACCTGCATGAGCTCAACATCGGGCACAGCATCCTGAGCCGCGCCGTGTTCACCGGCATCGAGGAGGCGGTGCGCGAGATGAAGACGCGGATGAACGGATGAAAATCGGCAACGCGAGAAGGCGGGAGATCGGAAGACAGCATCAGTGCCCTCGACGTTTCCGTTTCGCGCTTTGCCGATTTCGCGCCTTCCCCGACTTCCGATGAACTTCTCCCTTCCGCCCGGCGGCATTCTCCTCGGCCTCGGCTGCGACGTCATCGAGGTCGAGCGGATCCGGGGCGTGCTCGACCGCCAGGGCGAGCGGTTTCTCCAGCGGGTCTTCACGGACGAGGAGCGGACCTATTCGTTCAGCCACAAACTGCCGCACCGGCACCTGGCCGCGCGGTTCGCCGCCAAGGAGGCGGTGTCCAAGGCCTTCACCACCGGCATCGGCGCCGAGTTGGGCTGGCGGTCGGTCTCGGTCTACCATGGCGCGCGTCGGGAGCCGTTGATCCGGCTGGATGAGAAGGGACAGGCCTTGCTTTCGCGATTGGGCGCCACCGGCGTGCTGGTGTCCCTTTCGCATACCGATTCGACGGCGATGGCCGTGGCGGCGCTGGTCCGCCGGGAACCGTGATGAGCGTGACCGCCCCACCGCACCGGCTGTGGTCGGATCCCATCCTCTCCTGCGCCGAGGCGAAGACGCTGGAACGGCGGCTGTTCGCCGGCGACGAGGGCCGGGAGTGGGCGGCGATGCAGCAGGCGGGCGCGGCCCTGGCGGCGGCGGTGCTGGAGGATTTTGAGGAGCTGGGCGGTTTTCCGGGCGGGGGGCGCGTGCTGGTCCTCGCGGGCAAAGGGCACAACGGCGGCGACGCGCTGATCGCGACGCAGGCGATCCTGGACCGTCATCCGGCGGCCCGCGCGACAGTGGTGTTTGCCTACGGGGAGCGAGGGCTCCGACCGCTGGCCGCCCGGGCGTGGCGCCGTTTGGCGCAGGCCGTGCCGGGGCGGGTGACCAAGATCGTTCCGCGCGGCCACGACCTCGAGGACGAGGGCAGTTACGACCTGTGTCTGGATGGCCTCTTCGGTTTCCAGTTCCACCCCCCGCTCGACCGCGCCACCGCCAGCCTCATCAAGCGGGTCAACCGGCATCCGCGCATCCGGCTGCCCGCGGCGGTGGTTCTGCCCAGCGGGCTGGGGGCGGCGGAGCCCGTCGGGCACCCGGTGTTTCGGGCCGACTTCACCTATGCGACCGGCATCGTGAAACAGCCGGCCGTGGACCTGGGCCAGGCGGCGGCGGTCGGGCGCCTGCGCTATCTCGATCTTGGTTTTTTCGGAAGAAACGACGGGGATGCCGGGTCGCGGGTGCTGAAGCCGCAGCTGTTGGAACCCTTGGGGGCGCTGCGTCCGTCCGAGTCCGACAAGCGGACCTACGGACATCTTTTCGTGGTCGGCGGATCACGGACGCTGCCCGGCTCGGTGTTGATGGCGGTGCGGGCGGCGCTGCGGAGCGGCGCCGGACTCGTCACCGCGTTCGTTCCCGAGGGCCTGGCGGCGGCTTTTGCCGCCGCGGCGCCGGAGGCGATGTGGGTCGGCTGGCCCGAGACGGCGGCCGGCGGCCTGGCGTCGACCGGCATGCCCTTGCTGCGCGACCGGTGGGAGCGGGCGACCGCCCTGGTTGTTGGTCCCGGCCTCGGCGCCGAGACCGAGACGCTGACCCTGGCCGCGGATCTCGTGCAGAACTCGCCGGTGCCGCTGGTCCTGGATGCGGATGCGCTGCGCCCCGGGGTGGTGGGGGCGGGCCGGGCCCCCCGGGTGCTGACCCCGCACCAGGGCGAATTCGCCCGGATGCTGGCGGGCGAGGATCCCGCCCGCTTTCATCGGGCGGTCGCCGCGGTGACGGTCCTGAAAGGGCGGCTGACGAGGATCACCGACCGCAGCGAAATCAGCTATTACAGCCCGTTTGGCGGACCGGTGCTGGCGCGCGGCGGCAGCGGCGACCTGCTTGCCGGGTTGATCGGCGGATTGCTCGCACAGGCTCCTGGCGAGCCCCTGCTGGCGGCCTGCCGCGGCGTCGTCTGGCATGGACGGGCGGCGGACCGGCTCGCCCGCGACCGCGGCCAGGCGGCAGTGCAGGCGACGCAGGTGCTCGATTACCTGGCCCCGGTTCTCCGGTCTGCCGCCGCCGGCACCACGGATTGAGCGCGATCGGGCCCCCGCCCGCCGTGCATTTCAATTGCGCCCGCCGCCGCTCTGCGGCAGGCATGAGGCAAAAGATGGCAAAGTGAAAATATCCGCGAAGGTGTGCCGACCTCGCGAACCGCTGATCCAGCCCGACCCCTTCTCTCCATGCAGGCGGAACTCACCGAGCGGCAGGCTTTGCTCATCCTGAATGCGCTGCCCAACATCGGGCCGATCACCACCAACCGTTTGCTGGCGGACTTGGGCGGGGACCCGCGGACCATTTTCACGGCGGGCGGACGGCAACTGGCATCGGTGAAGGGAGTGGGGCCCGCCATCCGCGACACGATCGTCGGCTGGCGGCAACACTTCGACTTGGAGCGCGAGGAGCGAAGACTCGCGGAGACCGGGGCGGTTTTCGTCTCCAGCCGTGACGACGGGTATCCGGAGCTGTTGCGCCAGATTCACGATCCGCCGATCGGGCTTTATCGCCGGGGCGACTACGCCTTTGCCCATCCGGGGATTGCGATCGTCGGCAGCCGGCGGACGACGCTTTACGGGCAGTCCACCGCCCGCAAGCTGGGCGCGGAGCTGGCGGAACGCGGGTTTTGCGTGGTCAGCGGCCTGGCCCGCGGTATCGACACGGCGGCGCACGAGGGAGCGCTCGCGGTCGGCGGGCGGACGGCGGCGGTGCTCGGCAACGGTCTGGATATCATCTACCCGCCGGAAAACCTGGAGCTTTACCGGCGCATCGCGGAGCACGGCGCCGTGCTGTCGGAGTTTCCCTTCGGGCGGCGGGCGGACCGCCAGTCGTTCGCCATGCGCAACCGCATTGTCTCCGGCCTGTGCGAGGCGGTGGTGGTGGTGGAAAGCGATGTGGACGGCGGTGCGATGATCACGGCCCGGTTCGCCGGCGAACACGGCCGGTTGATCTTCGCCGTGCCGGGCCGGATCGATCAGCCCTCGAGCCGCGGCTGCCACCAGCTCATCCGTGACGGGGCGACGCTGCTGACGGGGGTGGACGACATCCTCGCCGAGCTGAATTACCTCGACGGCCTGCGACCTTCGCCGGTGCCCGCCCGGGAGGGCGAGCCGGCTCTCGCCCCCGGCCTGGGGGAGGTTGAGCGAAAGGTGTGGGACTGGTTTCGCGGCGGTGAAATGCTGACGATCGACGCTCTGGTGGAGTTGACCGGACTGCCGGCGCACGAGCTCGGGGCCACCTTGATGTTGCTGGAGCTGAAACGCCTGGTGGTGAAGCGGGCGGACGGGTCCTTTGAGGCACGGAGCAGCGGGTGACCGCCGGCCGGCCTTCGTGAACCTTTTGTCCGCCGCGTTGACTCACCGGCGACGCGCGCGGCGCAGCGTCCGGGCGATGACCAGGGTGTCACGCAGGGGGCGCCAGAGCATCGCGCCCAACCCGTATTTGGAGCGTCCGCCCGGGCGGGGCCGGTGTCGCACGGGGCATTCCGCGACGCGAAATCCAGCGGCGATGGCAAAGGCCGGCATATAGGGATGAAACATGTACGCGGAGGTCGGCGGGAACGCGGCCACCAGGTCGCGCCGGAAGACCTTCAACGCGCAGGCGGCGTCGCTCATGCCATCGCGCAGGAGGCGTCGGCGGACCGCGTTGGCCAGGCGGGACATCCGGCGTCGAAGCCAAGAGTCATGCCGCGGGGTGCGCACACCGACCACCAGGTCGGCCTGGTCGAGCCGGGCCAGGAGGGCGCCAAGATCCGCGGGGACGTTCTGCCCGTCGCCATCCATGAGGGCGATGATCGGGGCGAGCGTATGGTCGATGCCGAAACGGAGGGCCGCGCCCTGACCGGAGTTGCGTGGGAG
>JBJKRD010000120.1:0-11914 GCA_046704925.1 Opitutaceae bacterium
CGCCCCACATGGCCGGATCGTCGTAGCGGTTCTGCGCCGTGATTCCGGTCTGCGCCGGACTGAGCAGCGTGAACATCGTCCCTCCCGCCGGCCCCGACCGCGGCGCCAGCGGCGCCGAGCTCAACCCCCCGCCGCCGTCCGCCGCCGATGCGATTGCCGGGAGCGAACCGCCCAAAAGCAGGCACAGGACCATGGGCGCTAGGACTCTGGCCAACGCCGAAGTGCGCATCGCGATGACAGACATCCGGGGACTCCCACAGCACCGAATTGCCGGTCGGGAGTCAAGTAGGCTGACCGCCAAGGCAGCGTCCGTCGCGCGGCGAATCCGGGATGTCCCGACCGCACTTGCCACGCCCCCCCCTCCGCGATTCATTGCCACACGTCCTCCCTCACGGCTTGAAGCCCCTCATGAGTCCGCGCGTCCGCATCCTGTCGCCTGTATGGCTGTCAGCCTTGGTCGGCGCCGGCGGGTTCTGGCTCTGGCTGACGGTGGTGCGGGTTCAACGCGTCGATTACGTGACCAACCTCGTCGCAACCGACGCGGTGGCGGATCCGACCTCGCCAACCGGCTATGCCCACGGGTGGCGGCAGTTGATCGTGCCGGAGCACAACAATGACAGTTGCCAGTGGATCGCGCAGACCCAGCAGATGTTCGCACGCCATGAATGGCGGGTGCGGCATGTCGATTACGACAATGCGCCGTTCGGGCGCGAGGTGCTGTCTCCTTCGCCGTATCGCTGGTGGCTTGGCCTGGTCTCGTGGGCGGAGCATCTGGTAGCCGGCCAGCCGCTCGGGTTGGCGGTGGGACGAGCAGCCCTGATCGCCGACCCGGTGTGGCAGCTCCTGCTGCTGGTCGGCACCGCCTTCTTCGTCGCGCGACGTTTCGGACCGCCGACGGCCGCCATCGTGTCCGTCGGCCTGGTGACGCTTTATCCCTTCGGGGGAACCTTCCTGCCCGGCCAGCCCAACGACGGAGGCCTGGTGTTGGCGTGCGTAATGTGGAGCGTGCTCCTTTTGCTGGCCGGCGTCGGCCTCCCGGACGTCGGCGGGGCCGGGGATGCCGCGCGGGATGAGGCCCGCCGGCGGCGCTGCTTCGCTGTCGCCGGTGGCGTCGGAGGGTTGGGATTGTGGGTTCACCCGGCCACCGAGGTTCCGGTGCTGGCCGGAATCGCCTTGGGTGGAGTATGCGCGGCCGTGCTGGCGCATGGCACGGCCGGCGCGAAACCGCTGCCGTGGCGGATCTGGGCGCTCAGCGGTGCCGCGACCAGCCTCGCCGCCTATCTCGTGGAGTATTTCCCGGGGCATCTGGGCGGCCTGCACTTGGCGGAGGTCAACCCACTGTACGGGCTGGCGTGGCTGGGGGCCGGTGAATGGCTGACGCGTTTGACCGGATGGATGACCGCCGGCAGGCCGTCGTCGCTTCGCCGCACCTTTGTCATGCTGTTCCTGGCCGCGGCGCCCGTGGCGGCGCTCGCCGTGGTGGCCCTCCGGCCGGGCGATCGGGAGTTGGTCGCCGCCGAAACGATGTCCACCCAGCTCACCAACCTGGCGGGCAGCCCGATGGCGCCGAATCTTTGGGCGTGGATTCGGCACGACAGCGGGAGCCTTGCCCTGGCGGCGGCGTGCCTCCCGGTGGTGGTGCTGCTGGTCGCGGCGGGTTGGTTGCTGCTGGGTAGACGAGTTCCGGCCGAAGGGCGCACGGCCGTCTGCCTGGCTCTCGGCCCCCTGCTGATCGCTCTGGCCTTGGGGTGCGCGTATCTGTCGTGGTGGAACGCGGTCGATGCGGTGCTGCTGGCCCTGCTGGCCGCGGTGATTCCGGCGATGGAGGCGGTCTGGGCTTCAAGGCGCCGCCGGTTGGTTGGCTGGGGGATTCTGGCGGCCAGCCTGCTTCCGGGCTTGCTCCTCTTCGCCGATCGGGCGCGGGCAGACGGCCGGCGGTCGGTGAACGAGGGTGATGTGGAGGCGCTGATCGATCGCGATCTGGCCCAGTGGCTGGCCAACACGTCGGGAGGTCATGCGGTGGTGCTGGCGCCGCCCAACCTCACGACCTCCTTCTATTTCCATGGGGGCTTGGCGGGTCTGGCCACCCTCGACCTCGCGAACCGCGCCGGGCTGCGGGCGGCGATCAGGATCGCCGGCGCCAGCTCCCCCGACGAGGCGCAGGCCCTCGCACGCGGCCGGCATCTCAAGTACATCGTGATACCGTCGTGGGACGATTCGCTCGACGAGTATGCCCGTCTGGGGAGCAACAACTACGCCCATACCCTGATGGCGCTGTTGCATCATTGGCTGCCTCCCCGCTGGCTGCGACCGGTGCCATACCACCTGCCCAAGGTGGAGGGCTTTGAGGGACAGTCGGTCGCGATCTTCGAAGTGGTCGATGTGCAGGACAATGCGACCGCCTTGAGCCACCTGGCGGAATATTTCGTGGAAATGGGCCGGATCGGCGATGCGGTCGGCGTCGCCTACACGCTGGCCCATTCCTTCCCGACCGACCTCGGCGCGACGGTGGCGCGAGCCCTCGTGGCGCAGGCCGCCGACGACCCGGTGGCCTTCCAGGCGGCGCTGGGCGACATCCGGACCTTCCTGACGCGGGGTGATGACAAATCGCTGCCGTGGGACCGCCGCGTGAGTCTGGCCATCGCGCTGGCCGAAGGGAAACAGTTCGATCTGGCGCGCGAGCAGGTGCGGCAATGCCTCGCCACGGTGAATGAGGCGCGGCTGCGCTCGCTGACCACCGTTTCCCTCTACCGCCTGGAGATGATGAGCCGGGGCTTCAGGTTGGCGGTCAACGACCCCGGGCTGCAGACGCTGGCGCAACGTCTGCTGCCGGCCGAGTTGCGCGGCGGAAAATGAGCCCGAGCCGACCGCGTATTGTTCTCCTGGTCTGCACCGCGGGTGCTGTGGCGGCGGCGGTCGGGGGCCTGCTGTGGTTTCGCGCGCCCAAACTTGAGACCGTGGCAATCGCGAGGGCACCGACGGTCGCACGGCACACTTTCGCGCCGCTCGCCTATCAGCCGATACCCATCGGCGCGCCGGTCGGCGAATTCGGCCGGCCGATTGTCACGAATGTCGAGATCGTCGATCTCGACCAGGACGGTCTGCCGGACGTGCTGTACTGCGAGGGCCAGCAGAACACCGTCCGGTGGATCCGCCAGTATCCGCGCGGCGTGTTCAGCGAGCAGATCATCGGGCGCGACATTCCCGGACCCGCGCACGTCTGGGCGGCCGACGTCAATGGCACCGGCCGGCTGGACGTGCTCGTGGCCAGCATGGGCCAGATCACGCCGAACAACGACCGGATCGGCGCGGTGGTCGTGCTGGAGAACCTCGACAACCGGCACTTCAAGAAACACCTCCTGCTCGATCATGTCGCCCGCGTGACCGACGTGCGCGCCGCAAACCTGACCGGCCACCCGGACCATCTCCTCGACCTCGTCGTCGGTCAGTTCGGCTACGACCAGGGGGAGACCCGCTGGATGAAGAACGAGGGGAACTGGCACTTCGTGAGCCACATCGTCAACACCCAGTCGGGCTGCATCAACACGCCGGTGGCGGACTTCGACGGCGACGGCGCCCCGGATTTCGCGGCGGTGATTTCGCAGGAGTGGGAGGAGGTGCACTGGTTCCACAATCTCGGCCGCGACCAATTCCATGACGCCATCATCTGGGGCTCGACGAACGAGGACTACGGCAGCAGCGGGCTGGCGGTGGCGGACGTCAACCAGGACGGCCGGCCGGACCTGATCTACACCAATGGCGACGGCTTCGACTACGCAGTCCCCGGGTCGCGACCCTGGCACGGCATCCAATGGCTGGAAAATCGCGGGCAGGGCCGCTTCGTCTTTCATCGCGTGGGAAACCTGCCCGGCGCGTTCTCCCCCTGCGCGGCGGACCTGAATGGGGACGGCACGATCGACCTGTTGGCCGTGAGCTGTTATGCGGATTGGAACGATCCCCGGGCGGTCTCCATGATGGCGTGGCTGAACGACGGGCACGACCACTTCACGCCGGTGGTGCTCGCGCACCGGCCGATCCAGCTCGTGACCGCGGCGGTGGGCGACCTCGACGGCAATGGAGTGCCGGTGATCGTGACCGGCGGCTTCCACGTGCTGCCGCCGTTCACCCACATGAGCAGCGTGACTCTCTGGCGGCGAAAATGAGCCAACGCGGGAACAACGCAGCGTCACCGCCCCGGGGAGCGCCGGACGCCAAACGACTGGCCGGGGGCCGCGGCTGGGCGGTACTCATGGGGGCGATCGTGGTCTTGGCGGGCCTGGGCGCGGTGCTTGTGCCGGTCTGGCGCCGCCATGTGCTGGTGGCGCGGATCGCGACAAGCCTGCCGGCGCTGCCCGATATCTCGACGCTACCCACGGTGTTGCAGGAGCGGTTGCGGACGGCGCAGGACCGTGCGCAGTCGCCGGCCAGCACCCTGGGGGGGGTGGCCGAACTGGGCCGGCTGTACGATGCCAACGGATTTGACCACCGCGCCCGGACATGCTGGCGGCTCCTGCAGGCCGCGGAGCCCGACGACGCGCACTGGTGTTATTACCTGGCCGATCTGCAACGCACCGCCGGCGACTATGCGGGGGCCATCGCCTTGTTCGCGCAGGCGGCGAAATTGGCGCCCGACTACGCGCCGGTCTGGCTGAGCCTCGGCGACCTTGAGCTCAAGAGCGGCCGATATGACGCCGCGGCGCGCGACTACCAAAGACGACTGGTCCTTCTCCCCGGCGATCCCTACGCGCGTCTGGGCCTGACCCGTGTCGCGCTGATGCAAGGGCAACGCGACCGGGCGCGGACACTGCTGGCCCGACTGGTGCAGGACACGCCGGACTTTCCGCCGCCCCACAACCTGTATGCGGAAATGCTGGCGGCCGATGGCGACAAAGCCGGCGCCGCCAAACAGCGCTGGCTCGGCCACGAGACCGGCCGGTTTCGCGAGGCCAGCGACCCGTGGCTCGATGAACTGATGGGCTGGTGTTTCAACTACGACCGGCTCTGCATCCGGGGCACAGTCGACTACCAGACCAAGTTCGGCGACCGCGGGAAGTCCTGCTTCGAGCGCGCGATCAAGCTGCGGCCGGAGGTGCTGACCGCCTATGATCTGCTCGGCAGCCTCTACCTCGAGCTGAACCAGCCGGCGAAAGCCCGGGATATCTACGAGGAGGGCCTGCAGCGGGCCACCAGCGCCAAGCCGACGGTCATGTACTACGTCAATCTCAGCCGCGCCTACCGCGAAATGAAGCAACCGACCGAGGCCGTCCGCGTCGCCCGCCTGGGCCTGGCGCGGACCGGGGACGCCTTTGAGCTTTACGACGCCCTGGGGGTCGCCCTGGGCGACCTCGGCCAACACGAGGCGGCGGTGAAGGCCCTGCAAGCGGCGGTCGCCGGCAATCCGAACGACGCGAACGCGAACTACAATCTGGCGGTTGCGCTGATCGCGGTCCGGCGCCTGGGCGCCGCCGTGGCCGCGCTCCATCAATCCCTGACGCTGAAGCCGACCTTTCCCGATTCACTGGCCCTGCTGGCCCAAATCGAGATGGATTCCGGACGCTGGGAGTCGGCCGCGAAATACCTGCAGCCGCTTTACGATTCGCACCCCGCGATGCCCCAGGCGCGGGCGATGATGGCCTATTGGCACCTGCGCGCCGGGCTGGCGGCCCAGACGCAGGGAGATCCCGCGACCGCGGAAAGGCACTTTCGCGCCGGCCTGGCGATCGCGCCGAACGACGTGGAACTGCAGGCCAGCCTCGGCGCGCTTTACCTGACCCAGCAGCGTTTTGCCGACGCCATTGCCCCGCTCGAAGCCTATCACCGCCTCAAGCCGGATGACCCGCAGAGCGCGCTCTTTCTCGGCCAGGCCTACGCCGCGACCGGCCGGCGCGAAGAGGCGCGGCAGATGCTGACCGAGGGTGTGCGCTTGGCCGTCAAGGCCGGCAACCAGACAACCGCCCGGGACTGCCGCGAGATTCTCGACCAACTGTGAGCCGACGTCGGCGTCCCTCCCCGGGGTCGATCGTCGCCGGCCAAGACGATTGCAGCCGGGGTTGCCGACCCCCGGCTGCAGTGCGTTGCGAGGATCCGCCCTTGAGCTAGAAGTCGAACGTATTCGTCAGCTCAAAGGTCTGCGGCGGTCTTATTCGATAAGTCGCCGGTGAGCCGTCCGGCTCCGTCGTGATGGGGATGAGTTCGTTGCCCACGCCGACGTTGCGGACATTCAATTGGATGTTCCACGTAACCTTCTTCCAGAGCTTGTGCGAGTTAACCAGCCAGAGATCGAAGTCGGTCTCCGACGGTCCCATGTACGGGTGGGCGATGTCGAAGTTGGCTACGGTGGGAAGTGCTCCCTGGATCGGCTTGTAGCCGATAACCACGCCCGATTGGTAGCGGACACCACCGCCCACATTGACGCCGCGGAGGATTCCGTGGTCGAAGTAGTAGTTGGTGATGGCGTTATAGTGCCACTTGCGGAGTTCCGGAACATCGGTGCCCTCCTGCAACGCCCGCTGCGCCCACTCCGCGCCGATGTTGTTGTTCCACTCCTGCAGCGTCGTTTCGTTGCCGGCGCCGCCCCACCAGATGCGCAGATCGCCCACGCCGCCCTCATTGCCCGAGTAGCCCGGTCCCGGCGTATTGAGCGCCTTTTGGTAGGCCGCGACGAAAGACTGCAGCGCGGCGCCGCCGATGTTGTACCGTTGCGCCGTCGCCCGGCTGGCATTCATGGTGATGCGCCAGTTCTTGGTGGGATTGGCGTTGAGCTCGAACTCGTAGCCCTCGGACTTGCTGTCCTCGGTGACCGTGAAGCCGTTCGGCACATTGGCCGACACCGTCTTCGTGTTGTCGTTCAGGTTGATCTGCCACGCCGTGTAGAATCGCGGATCGATGCTCTTCTGCCAAGCCCGCCAGGCCGCGATCACGCTGGCCTCGCGTGCCTGGGCGTCGGCCAGGGTTTCACCCGGCGCCTGGCCGTAATTGTAGAGGGAATTCGTGGGATCGTTCACCTCCACGGCTCCGGCAATCGTGTCGGTGGTCCAGTTGAATTCGAAGCGATTCACCCAGTTGGCGGCCCAAGCCTGGGAGGTGCCGATGAACCAAGCGCCGCTCAACGCCGAACTCGAGGCGTTGATGGAGGTGGTCTTGTATTTGTTAACCCTGAAGGAGAACCGCCCGTTCTTCGACTCCAGCAAAATGCCGTAGTCCTTGGTTTCGCCTTCGGGGGCCGAGAGCGGCTCGCCGTAGATGTCCACCCGTTGGGCGGCGGGCTGGAAGTCGGTCGAGTGGTTGTAGTACAAGCTGACATCGATCGGCAGCCAATTCATGTACGGCAACTGATTCAGGTGCGCCACCACGGTCCAGGCGCGGGACCGCACGGAAACCCGGTTGTCGGGATTGGTATTCAGCTTGTAGACGCTGGGCGTCAGATTGAGGTGCCCGTAGGCATCGCTCGTCTTGCTGGTGGTGTTCTCGGAGTAGGTCCACGACTTGGCGATGTCTTCGCGGATGCCGTACGTGGCGACGAAGGCGTTGTCCCACAAATGCGCCTGCCAATCGAACGCGCGGGAGAACAGCGTCGATTTGGTCAGCCGCGCGTCGTGCGTCAGGAGGTCCTGGTTGGCCTGCGAAGTCTGCGAATCGATGATCGTCACCGGGATGTTCCGGAATCCGACATAGTTCGCCGGGTTGTTGTTCTGCGTATTGTCGCCCAAGTTGTAGGGTAGGCCTGTGATGGGATCGGTGTGCGGGTAATACCCGTTGAACCAGTATCCCGCCGGATCGACGTAATTGGGATCGCTCGGGTTGGTCGGCTTGTTCCACGTGGTGTCGAACGCATAGACCGTGGTGGACCCGCTCGGGATGGTCATGACCGACGATGGATTCGGGATGTTGGCTCCGGCGGCCGTGCTGGCATTCAGCAACGAGGGCCCGAGATAGATCATCGTGTAGGGGGCCACTTGGTTGCCGGTGAAGATGGTCTTGGGCGTGTCGGTGGTGCTGCCGTTTATCATCGCTTCCCAGGAGTTGTCGATGCCGTAGCGCTGCCACGAGCGCGTGTCCGTGAACTGCGACTCCTTGTCCAGCAGCCCGGTGAGCGTGTGGCGGCCCAGCAGGCGGGTCAGCGTGCTCTTGTGGTGCTCGTTGAAGTCGTAGTCGGCAAACACCGTCAGACAGGGCGCGCTCCTTCGCGGTTGCTCAGGTAACTGCCGTTTCCGAAGGTACCGTTGTCGCCGACGTAGGGCCGGCCGAGGTTGGGATTGGCGGTGCC
This sequence comes from Opitutaceae bacterium, assembly GCA_046704925.1. GTDB lineage: Bacteria > Verrucomicrobiota > Verrucomicrobiia > Opitutales > Opitutaceae > Fen-1467. Next base: position 8,267 of record JBJKRD010000120.1, read on the forward strand.
GTTCGCATAGGCCCCGTCGGGTGTGCCGTTGGAATACTGGTTGTTGAAATCGATGCCGATGCCCTGGTTCTCCCCGGTCAAGAGGCTCATGTGGCCGTTCTTGTACCACTCGTTGTTGTAGGTCGCCTCCCACCCGACGTGGTCATCAAGAAAGGTCTGGTCCCAGCTCAGATTGTACGTGCGGAAATTCTGCCATTCCCACTTGGTCGGACCGTCCAGCAGCTTGTTGTAGAAATCGAAGATCGAGGGATTCGTGAGGGACTTGTCCTTGTACACACCGAAGGTCGAAAACGGCAGCTTGGCCTGCGTGGCAAAGGTGCGGTACGGCGCCACGCCGGCCGGACGCTGGAAGGGCAGGAACGATGCGTTGTTGACCGAGTTGATCGTGCCATCGGTGGCCATGCCGTGATAGCTCGTGGGCTCCCAAGTGTAGCCGGCCGGGAACGCGCTGGCGTTGGAACCATCGGTGTTGAACATCCACATCGGGTTGCCGAACTGGCTGCCCAGGTTGCCGACCCAAGGCTGGTAGTACTCGTTCGGCAGGCCTGAGATCTCGGATGGCCCGTTGTGCGAAGGACGATTCGTTCCATGGCCCGGAAGACCGGAGTTGTCGTCCTCATTCTGCACCGGATAGAGGGTGAGCTTGTTAAGGTCGTTGTAGGTGAACGTCTGGCCGGCAACATTCACTCCCTGGTAGGTGCCGTTGGCGAACCAAGGCGTGATCAGGTCGAGCGGGGGCAGCTCGCGCGGGTTGTTGCTCTTGATGTCGCCGAACTCGATGTTTCCCTTGAAGATGCTCCGGGCGCCGTTCTTGGAAAGGAACGCCGGCTCCCAGCGCATGGCCAGGTAGAGGCGTTTGTTCAGGGAATAGGCCGGCTTTTCCTTGTATTTCGTGTCGTCCCGCAGGAGGTCGAGGCGAAAGGCCAGTTGGTTCGGAATCACGGCGCGGTTCAAATCGAGCGACTGCCGGTTGCTCCCGAAACTCCCGAAACGCGCCTGGACTTCGTTGCTGTTCTGGAAAGCGGCTTCTTTGAGACGCGTGTTGATGATGCCGGCGGGACTGCCCTGGCCGAACAGGATCGAATTGGGGCCGCGTTGCAGGTCGACGCCGTCGACGTTGTAAGCATCCCACGGAATATCGGTCAGAAAATAGCTCCGGGTGTTGTCGGCCGCCGTCAAGCCCCGGATCCGGGTGAGGGTGTTGGGCTGCGTGAAGCTGCCCGATTCGTCGATGAACCCGCTGTCGCCGTGACCGGCGAAATTGCCGTACACATTTCCGACCTCGGTGTTGGTCGTGTACTGAAGAAGGGTGTCGTTGTTTGTCGCCCCGATGTCCTTCAGAAATTGGCTCGTGACGACCTGCACGGCGTTGCCGATATCGCGTATCTGGGTGTTCAGACGATTGCCCGCCAGGGTGGTGGCCGCCATGTAGCTGTTGTCCGGCGTCGCCGTGACTTCGAAGGGCGACAGCTTGATGACCTGTTCCTCCTGGTTGTTGGTGGTGGTATCGGATGTCGACGGGGCTTGCTGGGCCCTGACTCCGGCGGTGGCGATGGTGAGCAATGCGCCCAACGCCGCGATGGACAGTCGGGATCTGCAACAGTCTTTCATATGGGTATGCGGTGTCAGTCGGGTTTCAGCCCTTGATCGGTGGCAGCCCAAAAGGGGATGGGGTATGGGGTGCTCACGGCGACTGGGGGTGGAATCAACTAAGCGGTGGCAGACACACGGATATGCGTGATTGGCGATCTCGAAACAAATTACTTGTCCTAACAATAGAATAAGCGAAACTTATCAACAGCCCGCTGTGTCGGATGGCCGCGAGCGCCCCGTTGAGATTGGTTGATCATGAATAAGTCGATGTTGATGCAACTTGGAGACGTATTCTTTCGCCCCGGAAAAGCGGCTAGTCGCGCTAAAACGGCGGCAGTTAGCACCGTCTTTTCCCAGATTCCCAGAGGAAATTCACCCAGTGACAGACGATCGGTCGGTGCAATTTGAAGCCATCATCGAGCCCCGATTAAACTTTAGGTCGGTGAGGCAGCCTTGGGCCGTCCAGCCATACTTGAATTGAGAATGCTGATGGATTTTGGCGGTCGGTATGCCATGAATTGACGGCCGGATATCGCCCCAAAATGGCGATAATCCGTTTGGCGTGGCCGACGCGGTTCCCCAGCGCCGTGAACCCGTCTGACACGGCATGGAATGGTTCCGCCCGGAGAGGGGGCGCGTTCGGGAACCAGTCTTGGCGGCAGGCTAGCGCTGGAGTGCCAGCAGTACGTCGCCCGGAGGTCTCGTGCCCTCGGTGAGAGTGGCCGCCAATGCCTGGGTTATTGACGTGACCTGCGCCGCCGGCGCGTGGGCCAGCAGCGCCAGCGATTCAGGCGCCGGAGGTTTGCTGATGGCCGGGGCCCGAACGAACACGCCAACCGGAAGCGTGGCCGGTGTCGCGAGAAAGACGCCCCGCGTCGGGTCGAAGAAAAGGGTGTTGGCTCGCGCGAGCAGCCGGTCGGCGAGGGCGTCGGCATCAGCCCGGTGGTCGGCGCGCGCGAATTCCCGGCAGCCCAGAGCCAGCGCGGCGTAATCGTCCGGTGCGCCTGGCGTATCCGAGCCGGGGAAGCGGCGGACATCGTCGGAGGGTGATTTGACCAACTGCTGTTGCACGACCATGAACGTCCGTTCGGCGGCGGCCAGAAGTTCGTGGTCGTGGAGTTGCCCGGCGGCCCGGGCCAACGCCGCCAGCATCAGCCCGTAGGCCTTGGCGGGAGCGCGTTCGGCACGAGGCGGCGCCGTTCGACGATCTCGCACTTCCCGCAGGCGGCGAAGATCCGCCGTCAGGACCGCGGCAGAGGCGGGTGGGCTCAACGGCTGGACGCGAAAGAGAAAGCTTTTGCCGTGATAGACGCCGTTCGGGTCGTCTTCAGCAGGGACGTTGCCTTCGGCTGTGACGCCGTACTCAGCCATGAAAGCGGGCGCATCGTGTCCGAGGGCCGATTCAACCTCCGATTTGGTCCAGACAAAATAGCCGGCATACTCCGGGCTCGTCGCGTCTTCGGCGACGGCGAAATGACCGTCCACGGTGCCGAGTCGTTGCCAGGCGTAGTCAAGGGCGCCGCGCGCGCCGGCCGCGAATTCGGCCTCGCCGGTGACCTTTGCGGCATCGAGAAGAGTCAGGGCCAGGCGCGCCTGGTCGGCGAGCGTCTTTTGCAGGTAGGGCAGGCGCCAGACGGCGTCGACCGAACGGTGGAAAAATCCACCGTCGAGGGGGTCATGCAGCGGGCTGCGCAGGATCGCCCGGAGGGTCGTCAACGCCTGGCTGCGGCCGTCCGGCGACTGGTGCAAAAGAAAGCGAAGCAGTTCTGGTTCGAGGTCCTTGGGTGCGGCACCAAAGCCGCCGTGTCCGGCGTCAAACGTCGCGCCCCAGGCGGCGGCGGCGTGCTCCAGGCGGGTGGTCAGGTCCTTGACCGGCGGCGGCGCCGTCACGGCCTCGGTCAACTGTGTCATGGCTTGCGCCGCCTGCCGGCGGCAGGCCGCGGGAAGGGATGTCCAGGCGTCGCCGGCGCGGCCCAAGACTAAGCGGAAGCTCAAGTTGCCCAATGCCTGGGTAGGCGGCAGAAATGCGAGTCCCTCTTCAGAGTGAAAATTCAA
>JBJKRD010000121.1:0-20408 GCA_046704925.1 Opitutaceae bacterium
CGGCCAACACCTCGTCCATGCGGCTGCGAATTGCATTCCCGATGTCGTCAATGATGGCGCCGACGATCGCATCCTTGCCGGAGAAATGGACGTAGAGCGTCTTTTTGCTCATCCCCAGCCCGCCGGCCAGCGAGTCCATGGTGAGCGAGGCGTAGCCGTAACGGAACAGGTGGTTGCGCGCCGTCTGGAGGATGCGCTGCGAGGTGGAGGCAGGGGTGGGGAGGGGTTCTGGCATCGGCGGAGGAATCTAAAGAAACTATGATAGTATCTCGGGTTTCCCTGCAAGCACTTTGTTGCTTGGGTAACAAAAAGGCCGGGCGCCACGGCCCGGCCTCGAGAGGGTTTGCCGGTGGAATTACCGGCGGAAGCCGCGGTCGCCGCCACGACGGTCTCCCCGGTCACCCCGGAATCCGCCCCGGCGCTCGCCGCCTTCAAACTGGCGGGGCGCGCGTTCTTCCTTCGGGCGAGCCTCGTTGACCGTGAGGTTGCGCCCTTCCATGGCAAAACCATGGAATTTCTGGATCGCGGCCTGGCCTTCCTCTGGAGTGGCCATGGTTACAAAGGCAAAGCCGCGCGAACGGCCGGTGAACTTGTCGAAAATCAAATCAACGCCGGCGACGGTTCCCGCCTGGGCAAAAAGGTCCTGTAGGTCCTGGGCCGTGGCGGCGAAGGGCAGATTGCCCACGTAGAGCTTGGTACTCATGAATGTGTCTATTACGATTACTGCTTGGCCTAATCTTCTGCCCGTTCCCGACTATCGAGTTTCGAATCACCACTGAACCAACGTTCACCTGACAATCCACCAAGCAGACGACTCAAACAACAAGCGGGGCAGGTTTGAAATGGGGGCTTGGCGATGGCAAGTCAAAACGGGACGCCCCCGGGGTGGATGGGGGGCAGGGCCGCCGTGGGTACTTGTGCCGTCCGAAAAGAAGGCTAAGGTGTGGCCCTCGTCTTCAGGTTGGAAGATCATGGTTCTGGAACATCCTCTTATGCCGACATTTCTCCACACTCGTATTCGCGTCGGCGATCTTGATCGCACGATCGCGTGGTATCAGGAGTTGGGTTTCGAATGCGTACGAAGGATCCCCCGGTCGCCGCAGGGCAACCAGCTAGCCTTCCTCCAGATTCCTGGAAGTGATCATCTGTTGGAGCTTTGCTTTCAACCGGGCGCAATGCCCGCCGTTCCGGAGGACCTTATGCATACCGCGATCGGGTATGCCGATCTCATGGTCAAGTGCGATGAATTGGAAACGAAAGGCTACAAAATCTGGCCCGATGACTGGCGGCGGACGTTTCCCGCGGGCCGGCGAATGGCATTCTTGACCGATCCCGACGGCTATGAAGTTGAACTCTTGGAACGAGAATGACACCTGTTCGCGGAGTTGCATTGCGAGCAGCCGACGAGAGTGCGACCAAATGAGCCATCCGGTGCAACCAAAGCGTTACTTGACGTCCGGTTGCCTCGTCATTTCTCTTCCCGTAACCCGGCCATGAGCGCGGTTGCCACCATGCGGTCCCTTCTCATTTCACTTGTCGCCGTGGTCATTGCGGCACCGGGGCTTCGGGCGGAATCCAATCTCCTCGAGGATTCCCCGTTTCTTCCACCCAATGTGTCCGGGGCGGCGGCGGAGGGAGCGGAGCCGCTCGAATTGCGCAGCATCTTCAGGGTCGGGGGCGTCTATCAGTTCAGCCTTTTCGACAAGGCCAAGAAGGAGAGCACTTGGGTGACGCTGAACGAATCCGGTCACAGTTTTGTCGTCAAAGCCTATGATCCTGCCACCGAAACCGTGACCGTGGAGCAGCAGAACCGCACTTACAGGCTCGCGCTGAAAGAAGCCAGGATCGTTCCCATGGCGGTGGTCGCCGGGCCGGGCCAAACCGGGCCGAATGGCGTGGTGCGTCAGGGCGTTCTACCGGGGGGAGCGCGCGGTATGCCCGGGCCAGTGCCGATTGCCGTGCGCGGCCAGGGTCCCACGGGAGCCCCGACACCGATGCTGACGCCGGAGCAATTGCGCAATTTGGAGGCCGACATAAACCGACGCCGCGAATTGCGACGCCAAGCCGCTGCGTCGTTCACCCGCCCATCGGGCACCCAGCCGACACCGCCATCACCGCAGCGGTAAGCAGAACTGTCGGCAAGAGATCCTCATTCAATGGGGATGTTGGCTTTGTCGTGAAATGCCGTCAGCGGCATACCAAAGGATCGGGGGTCTGGCTGTTAACAGCTTACGATAAATTGGTTACGACCGTCGGATCGATATCGAGAAGCATCGAAGCATATTTCTGTTGAAACTGAGTCTCAGTTCACTTTCGTTAGGCCCGTGCCACCGGAAAAGCAGAAGACCGACAAATATCGCGTCTCGCTCTCTGAACTCCCTGCGGGAGTGCCAGGGCGAGTGGCTGCGTTGAAAGGGCAGGTCGATTTTTGCCAAAGGCTCCGGGAGATGGGTTTCTGTGAGTCGAGCGTCATCCAGAAGATCGCCGGCAAGGAGATGTTGATCTGCCAACTCTGCGGCACGCGGGTCGCGTTGAGCGACCGCGCCGCCAGGCAAATCGTGATTGAACCGATTCGCGGCAACGCCTGACGAACCGCGGGTAGAACGGACGCGAGCGATCCATGCCGCCCACGATGAAACTCTCCGAATTGGCTATTGGGGGCCGGGCGGTCGTTCGTGGATTTCCCGGGGAAGGATCGGCGTTTCTCCGACTTCGGGAGATGGGCATGCTGCCCGGGACCGCGATCACGCTGATACGCACGGCCCCGTTGGGGGATCCGTTGGAGATTCAAGTGCGGGGTTACAACCTGACGCTGCGCAGGCGCGAAGCAGAACTCGTTCTGGTGGAACCTGCGGACCGCCCGTGATCCGCCGGCCTTCGCAGCAATTGATGCTCGGCGCGCTACACGGCGACGAAGACACCGGGCAAGGCGGAGGGAACGATGAGTGACACGGGGCGAACGGCCGGCGCGCTGCCGCGGATGCCCATTTACGCGTTGGTCGGCAACCCGAACTGCGGCAAGAGTACGCTTTTCAACGGCCTGACCGGCCTGAAGCAGAACGTGGGCAACTACCCGGGCGTGACGGTCGAGAAGAAGACCGCCACAGCCTACTCGCAGCACGGGCATCCCATCACGGTGATCGACCTGCCGGGCACCTATTCGCTGGCCGCACGTTCCCCGGACGAAGCGGTCGTGCGCGACGTGTTATTCGGTCGAAGGGCCGACACGGCGCAACCCGACCGCATCGTGTGCATCGTGGACGCCACCAACCTGGAAAGAAATCTCTACCTGGTTCACCAGTTGCTGGACTTGGGACGCCCCATGATCCTTGTGCTGAACATGATGGACCTTGCCGCGTCCGCGGGGATCAACGTACGGACAGCGCGGCTCGAACACGAATTGGGCATCCCGGTCATTCCGTGTGAAGCCGTCAACGGCAGGGGACTGTTGGAGCTCCGGCTGGCGATGAGCCGCGCCGATCTGCCGCTGCCCCGGCACCGATGGGATATACCGGGACCCATCGCCCCGGCCGTTGCCGAACTGCAAGCGTCGTTGGTAGAGAGCGACGGCAAACAGCCGCTTATTGCACGGGCCGAGGCGCTCTTGTTGCTCACCGATCAGGATCCGATGCGGGTGGCCGGCTCGACGCCGCTCAGCGAGGAAACGGCGGCGATTCTCGCCGGGTGGAAGAAGCGTTGGGCCGGGGAGGGCGTCGACTGGTCGGGCACGCTGGTCAACAGCCGATACGACGCCATCACCCGACTGTGCGCCGAGGTCGTGCAAAGGGGAACGGCGATGGGCGCCAGCCCCAGCGATCGGATCGATGCCGTGGTGGTCCATCCGGTGTGGGGCTGGCTGGTGCTGGCCGGCATCATGGCGTTGCTGTTTCTATCCATCTTTACTCTCGCGGAATACCCGATGAACGGGATCGACGCATTAGTGGCGGCCCTGGGCGGCTGGGTGCGGAGCATCATGCCCGCCGGCGACCTGCGGGACTTGATCACGGACGGGGCGATTGCGGGCGTCGGGGGAGTGGTGGTCTTTCTGCCGCAGATTCTCATTTTATTCTTCTTCATCGGCCTGCTCGAGAGCACGGGTTACATGGCCCGCGCGGCCTTCATCATGGACCGGTTGATGAGCCGCGTCGGGCTCAACGGCAAGTCGTTCATCCCCCTGCTCAGTTCCTACGCCTGCGCCATCCCGGGGATCATGGCCACCCGCACCATTGAGGACGCGAAGGACCGGCTGGTGACGATTCTCGTGGCCCCGCTGATGAGCTGCTCGGCCCGGTTGCCGGTCTACCTGCTGATGATTGCCGCCCTCCTGCCTGACAGCCGCGTTCCCGTGGGCACCAAGGTGGGGCTGATGCTGCTCATGTATGCCTTGGGGACATTCGGCGCCTTCGGATTCGCCTGGCTCTTCAAAAAATCGCTGCTCAAAGGCGAGCCGCCCTTGATGATCATGGAGCTGCCGCCCTACCGGATGCCGCGAATGAAGGATGTGTTGCTGCACATGGGGGAGCGGGCGGGCATGTTTCTCCGCCGTGCTGGGACGATCATTCTCGGGATCTCCTTGGTGCTCTGGTTCCTCACCACCTATCCCAAACATCCGGGCGCGGCTGGCGGTCAGGAGCAGATCGCCGCCAGCTTTGCCGGCACGGCGGGCCGGGTGCTCGAACCGGTGATCAAGCCGCTGGGGTTTGACTGGCGTATCGGCATCGGGCTGGTCAGTTCATTCGCCGCCCGTGAGGTCTTTGTGAGCTCGATGGGCGTGGTGTTTGGTGTCGAAAACGGCGCCGGCCAGGATCCCACCCCGTTGCGCGAGGCATTGCGGCAGGCGCGCTGGCCGGATGGATCGCCCCTGTTCACCCCGCTCGTTTGCCTGACGCTCATGATCTATTACGTGTTCGCCATGCAATGCATGAGCACGGTGGCGGTCGTGAAACGTGAAACCAACACTTGGCGGTGGCCGCTATTCCAGATCGCCTATATGACCGGCACCGCCTGGGTCGCCTGTTTCTTGGTTTTTCAAGGAGGCCGGATATTGGGTTTCTGAGGCTGGTCGTTACGGTGGGAGGTGCTCCCGGTATCGATTGATCGGCGGACACTTTGCCTTTTCAAGGAAGCCGCGTTATCCTGTGCAACGAAGCAATGAGTCCCGAAGCGCAGACTGTCTCGGCATTGGTGATCGTGGCGCTGGCCGCGGGTTGGCTGCTGTACCGCGCGTTCTCCGGGCGGCGGCAACCCGGCTGCGGTGGGGAAGCGTGCGGTGCCGTCAGCGCGGACGCCCGCGCTTTGAGACGCAAGCTCCGGCGCGGTTGAGGACGGTGGGATTCGAAGGAAATCCGGGTTGGCGTCCAGTTTGCCGTGAAAGCCGCCGTTCTCGAAGGCATTGGCAGGGCGTTGGTCATCCGACAGGTCGATGATCCGGTCGTGGGTCCGGGCTTCGCCCGCGTGCGCCTGCAGGCCGCGGCGCTGAACCATCGCGATACGTGGATCCGGCAGGGGCGCTATCCGGGCCTGAAGTTCCCGGTCATTCTGGGCTCCGACGGTGCGGGGTGGGTTGAGGCGATTGGTGACGAAGGGGACCGCGAATGGGTGGGTCGGTCGGTGATAATCAATCCCAGCCTTAATTGGGGCACGGATGCCCGGGTGCAGGGCGCTGGCTTTCGGATCCTGGGATTGCCCGACAACGGCACCTTCGCGACTGCTGTTGGCGTCCCCGTCGCCAATCTGGTCGTCCGACCGCAGCATCTTTCGATGGAACAGGCGGCGGCCCTCCCGCTGGCCGGCCTGACCGCGTGGCGGGCCCTGTTTGCCCGCGGCGGACTCCGAGCGGGCGAGTGGGTCCTGATCACCGGCATCGGTGGCGGCGTGGCGCTCTTCGCGATGCAGTTTGCCTTGGCAGCCGGCGCCGTCGTCCAGGTTACGTCCAGCTCCGACGAGAAACTGGCTCGAGCGCAATCCTTGGGCGCAGTTGGTGGGGCCAATTACCGCAAGCCGGACTGGCCGGAAAAACTTCGTCGGCAGGCCGGGTCCTTCGATCTGGTGGTGGACGGAGCGATGGGCAGCGGATTGGACCCGCTGATAGAGCTCACCCGCCCGGGGGGCCGAATTGTGTTCTACGGTGCCACGGCCGGCAATCCCCCGGGTTTCGACGCGCGTCGGGTATTCTTTCGGCAGATCAACTTGCTCGGCACGACCATGGGATCCCCGCTGGATTTCTCGGCCATGGTCAACCTCGTGGGCGCGCGGCGCCTAGTGCCAGCCGTCGATGTCGTCCATCCGCTTGAGGAGGTTGAACCGGCGCTGCGGCGGATGGAGGCCGGTGGCCAGTTCGGCAAGCTGGTGCTGACTATTGCCTGAGCTCTTGTGACGCGCCGGGATGGCGCGGCTATTCGAATTCATTGTCGGAGTTTTCGGCGCCCGACGAAAGCGGCCGCCCGATATTCCGACGCAGGGCTTCTAGGTTTTCGCGAACCAGGTCGCCCATGGTGCGGCAGTGCAGGTAGCGGTCGGATTTGAAGTGCTCGGCCAGGCCCTCGCGCAATTCATACACCTTTTCATCCGGAGCAATCCGGTCGACGGCCATGACGTCAAGCAGGTGACCGAGGCGGCGCGCGGCGAGATCGGAACGCTGCAGCATCAGGGTCTGCTCCTCCCGCTGGTATTGCAGGGAGGTCTCGTAGCGAAGGTGTTTGAGACAGTAGAGGGCAAGCGGCGTGTTTTCTTTGAAGAACTGGGGGAGATAGAAGTTCTTGCGCCCGTTGTAGGACTGCTGGTCGAAGTCCATCGCGCGAATGCGAATCTGGGCATCCTCGAAGTCGGGCATGATGACGAAAACGAAGTTGTAGGAGCGCATGTCACCGAGCAGGCGCACAAAACAACGCTCGTTAAATTTGACCAATTCCTTGGCCACCCGCACTGGCTTGAGTTCGCGATTGTGGAGCCAACGTTCGATGAAGATGTCGCCTGGAATGCCGGGAATGTGCTCTTCCACGAGGCTGTTGCCGCTGGTCAGGAAACTGAGCCGGTTGGGTGAAAGCAGGTGTTCGAGTTCAAGCCCGTAAACCCTCGAGGCATCGGCCTTCTTGATATAGAAGTAGTCGGCGTTGTCGTTGTAGGCGTTGACGATACGGATGCGAAACGGTTGGGAATTGCCGAAGGCGCAGAAGTCGACCCGATCGATATAGAGATGGGCCATGACCGAAAAGTCGCCGTCGACTTTGAGCAAGGCGTAGATGCGTTTGAGGTCCTCGTTGAGGGCCCGCATGATCTCGGGTTGGTAAGCGACGGTCTCCCAAAGCGTCGGCTGGCCGTTGGCATCGATGAGCTGGGCGGTCTCATGGTATTCGCGCAGCCGCTCATAGGTGACTGGCAGGTCGCGGTCGCGGCGATACCGGCGCAGGTAGGCGCGGAGGCCATCGACGATCGGATAGCTCGGCTTCTTCTGCGTCTGCAGGATGTTCACCGTGTCGGCCGACATGGGGGCAGGATAGCAGTCCCCACCGGCCGCGCAAACCAGCTTCTGCAGGGCCTGACAGTGCACAGCGCCTACCCGTGGGCGCAGGAAACAAAGGGCCCTGGCCGGGCATCATTTCGGCCGCAACAGCAGCCGGCGCACGCCCTCGATCGGCGGGCCCGTGACCGGCTGCAACTGGATGGGCCAGGCTTGGGCGCCCGCCAGGGATCGCAGGGCGGAAAAACAGGGAGCCCGGTTGAGGAGGATGCCTGAGGCACCGCAGGGAACCGGAGCGTCGGCGGTTACCGCGGGAAACAGGTGCCCCAAGACGGCGTTCATGAGTGGCGCGAAGCCCGAAATCGACTCGGCGATGATTTGCTGTGCCGCCTCGCATCCCTTTCCCGCCAGGTCGACCACGATACTCGCAAATCCCGCCAGGTTGGCGCCCGTCTCGGTGTGCGCGTAGAAATGACGGGAATTGTCCGTGTAACCTGTCAGACCGGTGTAGGCGCAGAGCGCCGCGGTCAGGTCGCTGGTTGGCGCCCAACCCTGCATCTCGAGCAGAGCCCGTCCGATGCCGCGGCACCCGATATCGTATCCACTGGCGGCGTCGCCAAAGCGCCAGCCAAGACCGCCGGCATAATGCAGCGTCCCATCCGGCGCGCGCGCCGCCAAGAACGAGCCGGTGCCCGCATGGAGCGCCAAGCCGGGCACGCCACTGGTCGCGAGTTCGAGTACCGGCAAGGAATCCGACGCGACCTCCACCTCACCGACGTCAACCAGGGAGGCGGCCGTTTCCCGCCAGAGGGCCTGATTGCCCGCCAGGCAAAGCAAGGTGCGCCGGATTACGGCCCCGGGGTGATCGGCGATCAGCGCCCGCAGGGCTTCCCGGAGCACCGCCTGCGCCCGCTCCGGCCCGATCAGGCTCGGATTGGAGCCGGGCGCCGTGATCCGACTGACAACCGTGCCCGTGGCGTCCACGAGGATGCATTCGGTCTTTGTGCCGCCGCCATCCACACCGATTTGAAGGGTCATGTTCTGAAAGAGAGAAGGCGGCCTGTGGGCTCGGGATCTTGGGGCCTTGACGATGAGGACCGCGGGATTCTGGCGGATACAGCTTCCGTATTGCCGGTGGATCAGGACTCCCAGCGTCCGTAGATGCCGCACGGCAGCACCTTGCCATCGGCCGCGACGGGCAGGCCAATCTCGCCCGTGGTGATTCGTCCGCCGGCCCCGGGCAACAATTCTGCGAGCAGATTGCCGAGGACCGTGGGCGAAAGCCGGGCTGTGTAGCCGTTGACCAGAAAAAATCGGGGTTGATCGCTGAGCAGCCGGCGGCAGTCCGTGAGCAACGTCCAGAGTTGGTCCTCGAGTTTCCACAGTTCGCCGCCGCCGCCACGGCCATAAGTGGGGGGATCCATGATGATCGCGTCGTAGCGATGGCCGCGTTTCAGCTCACGGCGGACAAACTTCACGCAATCATCGACGATATAGCGGATCGGGGCCGCGCCCAAGCCGGAGAGATCGGCGTTTTCCCGACACCAACGGACCATTCCTTCCGCGGCATCGACGTGGCAGACACGGGCGCCTGCCGCCGCAACGGCGCAGGTGGCGGCGCCGGTGTAGCCGAAGAGGTTGAGGATGTTTGGCGGTCGGCTGGCGGCGCGGATGCGCCCGACACACCATTCCCAGTTGACGGCCTGCTCGGGAAAGAGGCCGGTATGTTTGAAGCCCGTGGGGCGGATCTTGAACGTGAGATTTAACGGCGCGTAACGAATAGTCCAGTGCTCGGGCAACGGGCGGCGGAATTCCCAACGACCGCCCCCATTGGGACTGCGGTGGTAGTATCCGTCCCAATGTTGCCAGACAGCATTCAGAGCCTGTCCGTGGCGCGGCCACAGAACTTGCGGATCCGGACGGACCAGCACGTAGGCACCCCAGCGCTCCTGCTTCATGCCGTCTCCACAGTCGAGGAGTTCGTATTCCGTCCATTGATCGGCAAGCAGGAGTCCGGGGTGCTCGCGGGGCATGACAGGAGACGAGCAGCGTAAACTCGGTGCGAAATTTGTCGAGTCGGGCTTCACCAGGCACCGCGGCGCAAAAAAAATTCGACGAAGATTGACTTGGCTCCCGCGGCATGTTGAGACGCGCCATGCCCATCGCGTCTGTCGCCCGCTTCACGCTTTTTTCGACCCTGCTGCTCATGGCGACAACGGGCCTGGCGCGAGCTGACGTGGTGGAGACGAAGGATGGTGCCCGCCTCGTCGGACATGTGACGAAGATCGACGACGGAAAGGTCTGCCTGGAGACCCGGTATGCCGGGACGATTGTCGTCGCGCTGGCCCAGGTTGTTTCCGTCACAACCGACGCCCCCGTTGCCGTGCGGTTGGAGGACGGACGGCGCCTGGAGGGACGTCTTTCCGTGACCAACGGCAAGCTGGCGGTCGATACAACTGCCGGGGCCGTGGCAACAAAGGTCGAGTCGATTGCTGAGTCATGGAGCGAAGAGAAAGGCGGGCCGCCATCGGCAAAATCGAGGGCCCACTGGGCCTACGAGGCTTCGATCGATCTGAACGGCAAGACTGGAAATCGGAACCAGTTGGGCTCCGCTTATGGGGTCACGGCTACGATGGTCCGGTTGAATCAGAAACTGGTGCTGCGGACTTCCTATAGCCGCCAAATGACCGAAGGAGTGGTATCCGCCGATCAGTTCAAGGCCGGGGCGGACTTCAGCGACAATTACTCCGACAAGAACTCGTGGTATGCCCGTGACGAGGGAGGTTTTGACCGGATTCGTGACGTCGCCGCATACAACACCGCGGCTGTTGGCCGCGGTTACGATTTCATCAAGGAGCTGCGGCAGACGCTCACCGGACGCCTGGGCGTCGCTTTCCGCTATGAAAACTACTTCGACGACACCGCGCCGGATATTAGAACGGTGGGTTTGGACATCGGCGCCAACTACTCGCTCCGGATGGAGAGCGCGCTGCTGAGCAGCCGCGTGGAGGTGGTGCCCACGTTTCAGGGGATGACCAACGTGCACATCACCCACGAGACCGACCTGGACCTTCCGCTGGCGAAATCCGCGTGGAAAATGCGCGTGGGTGTCTCCAACGACTACTCCAATCGACCAGCGGACGCGCTTGAACGCTTGGACACTACCTACTTCGGTCGCCTGGTGTTGAGCTGGAAATAGCCCCGGGGGGCGCCGGCGAACTGGCCTGATAACATCCGGGAATGACGTGACGGATGCGGCCAATCGACGCGTTCGTAGTTGTGAAATTACGTGCCGTACAAGCGGTCACCAAAATCGCCCAAGCCCGGGAGGATATACTTGCGCGAGTTGAGTTCCCGGTCCAGCGCCGCGAGATACACGGGCACGCCGGGGTGTCTTTTTTCGATCAGGGACAGACCCTCTGGCGCGGCGACGATGCAAACTAAGGCCAGATCGTTGGCCCCCGCTGTTTTGGCCACATCGAGCGCTTGGGCGGCGGAGCCACCGGTGGCGAGCATGGGATCGATTACAAGGACCCGACTGTTCTTGAGCGGGGGTAGCTTGCAGTAATACGAGTGAGCGATGGCCGTCGCATGATCACGTTCCAGGCCGATGTAGCCAACACTGACGTCGGGAAAGAGGCCGAGAAAGGTGCCCACCATACCCAGACCGGCCCGCAGGATGGGCACGATCACCAACGGGCGGGCGAGAACCCGCCCGTTCATGGACTCGAGCGGGGTTTCGATCGGTTTCGTTACCGTCGCCAAATCGCGGGTCGCTTCCAAAGCCAGCAGGAGCGTGATTTGGTCGCAAAGGGTACGGAAAAGCGCCGGCTTGGTGGTCCGGTCTCGCAGATGGGTAAGGATATGAGATGCCAGAGGGTGTTCGACGATTGTGACGGCCATGGGGAAAGGGATTCCGGCTCACCATCACAACAGAACGCGTGATTGGTGACCAGAACGCAAAACGCCTCGGCTCGAATAGTGGAGTATAAAGGAGGAAGCGCTGGGGATGGGCTCTGGAAGGCAACTACCCGCGATCAGGCCAAGACTCTCCGGGGACCAACTGGTCGAGATGCGGAGTTGGCTCTCGGTTCGAGAAGAGAGTGGGCCCGCGCTCAAGGGCACGGCAGGATAGCCGCTATTGCGGAACCGAACGCGCCAACCCGCCGGTCGATTGGTGAAGGGCGTGTCGGTTCTGTGCAGAATAGTCCCTGCTGGCGAATACTCTACCGGCATCGGGGCTGAAGAGGTTTGACTGGCATGCCGGTCATCTGCGGGCATGATGGCCGCCCATGACGCTGCCCGGGTGGCGGAATGGTAGACGCTGGGGACTTAAAATCCCCTGGCCGCAAGGCCATGCGGGTTCGATTCCCGCCCTGGGCACCACCGGCCGGAGTCGGGGTGAGATTCTCAGACATAAGCTTCCGAGGGGACTAATGGCCGAAGCACATAGACGGCTTCCGTCCAGCCCCCTCAACACTCCAGGTATCGGGGCCCGGGACGGAGAGCGATGGGCAGCCATGCCGGTTTCATGCTGGTGACACGCCGCGACTCCGAACCGCATCCTGTGTTGCAGGACCCCGGCGAACCCACCGGTTGGTCCGTGGTGGCGACTCCGGTGTCCGGACGCGCGTCCGGCTGGAAGTGGGTACCGATTGTGGCCGTGGCGGCCATCCTGTCCATGGTTCGCTGGTGCCCATCAACCCGGATTCTCGAGAACGATGCGATTGGGGTTCAGGAAATGGTGGCACGAGTCCCGGGAATGGTCGGGCAGTTGGAGGATCCTTGGGTTGGCCTTTCGGGCAGCAGAAGGTTTTCGACCTATACCTATGTCGCCACACGATGGCGCCTCCTGCCGCCGCTGATCGGGCACATCGCGCATATGCCGCCGTCGGTCTACCTAGCGCTTCCCCGGTTGGGCGCTTGGTGGCTACTGCTGCTCGGCGTGTGGTATGCGTGGAAGCTCGGGAGCGCAAAAGCGGCTTGGATCTCGGCGCTGTTGGTCGCGGGGTCGACGCCGTGGCTCACTGCAGTCGACAATGTCCAGTTTGACGGCTGGGTGGCGGGAATGTTGCTGATTGTCGCGTTCACGCCAAGCCGGCTAACGGCATGGTCGTTCGCCGCGTTGGGACCATGGATGGACGAACGGTTCGTGCTCTTCCTGCCGGTGGCCTTGCTGGTGCGCGCGGCGACCACCGGTGAGAGCCCGTGGCGCGAAGCATCGGGTGTGATTCCCTACGCCGCGGTCCGCTTGGTGGCGCTTCTGCTGGGCGACGCCATGGCAGCTCCCTTTAGTCTGGCGATGCGCGATTGGCGTTTTGGGCAGTGTGCGGTTGGTTGGTTTTGGGCCTGGCGGTTGGCTTGGCCAATTCTGATCCTGGGTGGCGCGAGGGTTGTTCAGAGATGCCCGGCGTGGTTGGCAGTTGGGGCGGTACTGGGCGTGGCGGCGGCTGCGCTGTTGGCTACTGACTATACCCGTACAGCGGCAGGTTTGGTGCCGACGGCGGTCCTCGGTGCCGGCGCGGCGGTCCGTGACAGGCGTCTCTGGCTGATTGCCTTGACCTTGGTGGCGCTGAATTTCGCGTTGCCCTATTGGCACATAATCGCCGGCACGCGGATTCCCGTGACTCCCGTGTGGGTGCCGCCTCCGCCGCTGCTGGCCATGCCGTTTCACGTCAGGTGAAAGCGAACGCGGCTGTCAAAGGCCGGTCATGGTCGATCCTTGCTGCGGTGCCTTGGGCGGGCCTGGAGCGAATCCGCGCAGGCAGCAGATGACGGAAGCACCTATGGACACTGGACGATTTCGCCGGACGTCCGTTGCGCTTGCGCAAATGCGGTCGACATGCGGCGAATTGGACCACTGGTGTGGCCGGCCGCAAACCCTTCGGTACCCACTTGGCCGCGAGCCATCGAGGCGATTGGTTTGGCCTTGCCCACAGACGGATCCGTTTTAGGTGTGGAATAAAATTGCGAAGCTACATGTACCATCACCACCATCGATCGCGGGGATTTTGACGGCGGGCACGGCTATCGACGTGAAGATTGGATTCCTAGGCGGCAGCTTCGATCCGGTCCATTTTGGGCACTTGTTGGCGGCACAGGATGTTTACGAACAATGCCGTCTCGACCGATTGCTGCTGGTGCCGGCGGCGCAGGCACCGCTGAAGCCGAAGGAAATGCAATCAAGCGAGGAAGACCGTCTGACCATGCTGCATGCGGCCATCGAATGGGACAGACGATTTGAAGTCTCCGATATTGAGCTTCGACGCGGAGGGATCAGCTACACGATCGATTCCGTCCGTCACTTTCGGAACGTCTTTCCGCGCGATGAACTGTATTGGATCGTTGGCGGCGATCAGCTGCCTCAACTAAACCGGTGGAAAGGCATCACCGATTTGGCCGGTATGATCAGTTTAATCTTCTTGGAGAGGCCGGGGCACCCGGCGAAGCAACCCCCGGCAATTCCCGGATTGCGCCTTCATCGTTGCGATGGCCACTTGATCGAAATCAGTTCCAGCGAACTGCGCCAAAGGGTACAAAGAGGTCTGTCATTGCACTATTTTTGTCCACAGAAGGTTATTGCCTATATTGAGGCCCACGGCCTTTACCGTAAGCCCGCATGAAAGAGCCCGCCCCTTCCAGACGAACGGCGGTCACGCCTTCAGGGCTTCTTCGGATGGTGGTTTGCGCCCTAGACGACAAGAAGGCGGAGGATCTCAGGGTACTCGATGTGGCAGCCCAGTCATCTATCACCGATTATTTGGTGTTGGCGACCGGCACCTCTGAACCGCACCTGCGGGCGCTGCGCTCCGCACTGGAAACGGTGCTGGAGCGGGCCAGGGTGCCGATTGTTGGGGTAGAGAACAAAACTGGCAGCGGGTGGACGGTCTTCGATGCGTTCGAAGTGATGGTCCATCTTTTCACGGAGGAGAACCGCGCCAAGTACCGTTTGGAATTGCTGTGGAAAGACGCCATTGATGTGCCGGTGGCGCGCCTCTTGGCCGATGAGAACGAGTCCCGGCGCCCGCGGCCAACGGTTCGCCGCAAAAAGAGGGCAGCAACAGGTTAGAGACAGACGGATCTGACTGCCCCATGATCGGAGCAGGAATACGACGGTGGCGGCGCCGGGCCGTTTGCAGGCAGGGAGAGGTCAACTGCCGGCCTTTCGTGGGGTGCTCCGGGCGGAAATGGCTCCATTTCAAGGTTTTTTCATCGAATCCGGGTAATTGCTCCTTGCCCCAGCAATGCGGGTCTTTTTGAGTGCCTCGTCCATCGACGACATCAACTAATCTCCCCCTGAAACTGGATCCCTGCATTATTCCTCATATGAATGCTATTCGTTCAAACAAGGGCTTCACCCTCGTTGAAATTATGATCGTCGTGGTCATCATCGGCCTCTTGGCCGCCATGGCCATACCCGCGTTCCAGAAGGTGCGCGCTGCGTCCCAAGACAAGACCGTGCTGAACAACATGCGCCAGCTTGGCGCGGCCGCCGACCAGTACTTCATGGAAGCCGGCACGTCCACTGCTGCCATCACCTCGCTGGTCGGATCATCTGCCTACGTCAAAGCGCTCAACACGGTGGCGAACGAGAGCTATCCTTTGACGTTTGAGCAGGGCGTGCCGATCACCGTTACCGGTATTGCCGGCGCCCGGACGATTACCTACGTCCAATAATCTACTCTTCGGCCAAGTCGTTGGCTTACATTCAAAACGCCGCCTAAGAAAAGGCGGCGTTTTTTGCGACCAGTTATTTTGTTTCCATCATTTTGTTGCACTGGATCGCCTTTTCTAGCAATCTCTTCCGCGAAATCTGGACCGTGACGTACCCCCGCGAAAGTCGCAGAAGGCGGATTCGATCGTCGGATTTTACTTTCGTTTCACCAACTCTTCTCTTGCGACCGGGTGCTTATTGTAATCTTCTTGCACTTTCTGCCCCATCCCGGGGCAGCTATATCATCAAAAATACGTCATAACTCCCATGAAACACATCCGTTCCAGCAAGGGTTTTACCCTCGTTGAGATCATGATCGTCGTGGTCATCATCGGCTTGCTTGCCGCGATGGCCATTCCCGCGTTCCAAAAAGTCCGTGCCGCTTCGCAAGACAAGACCGTGCAGAACAACATGCGTCAGCTCGGTGGGGCGGCTGATCAGTACTTCCTGGAAAACGGCACCTCCACGGCGCAGATCACTTCGCTGGTGGGTTCGTCGGCCTATGTCAAGGCATTGAACACGGTGGCGAACGAGAGCTATCCGCTCACGTTCCAGCAAGGCGTACCGATCACTGTGACCGATATTGCTGGCGCCCGGACGATCACCTATATCCAGTGAGGTTTTGAGCTTTCTCGTACAAACCGCCCGCGTAAACTGCGGGCGGTTTTTTTATGACTAAACGTCTGCTGCTGGCGAGCTTGGTTGGCGCACTCGCGCTCGTTGTCGGCTTCGTGACCTTCACCCCGTGGCAGGCGGTGACGGTGGTGCGCTTGGCGGGATACTGGCTCGTGCTGCTGGCCACGACGCTGTTCGTCGTGCACTTGGTGCGCAGCTTCCGCGGTAGTGGGCCGGTGTTGCGCCGGTGGCAGGGGTGGTGGCAACCGGCACTGGTGGCACTTGTCGCGACGGTCTTTCTGCACGTACAGGAGCGCCACGAATTCAAGATCGTGGCGGACGAAGTCGTACTCAGCTTGACTGCCCGGCAAATGCACTTCGACCGACAGGCTGCGGTAGTCGTGCGGGGATACGACTACGCCGGCAATTTCACGCCGTTCACCACGTTCGTCGACAAGCGACCGCTCCTCTTCCCGTTCCTGCTTTCGTTATTGCACGATTCTACCGGATACCGGGTGAGCAATGTTTTCGTCCTGAACGGTCTCTTGTCATTGGCGTTGATTGCCCTGTTGATGCAGGTGGCCCGACGTTTCGGCGGATGGGGCGGTGCCTATGTCGCGGTACTACTCTTGATCGGCGTGCCGCTGGTGGCGCAGAATGCCTGTGGGGGCGGGTTCGAGCTACTGAACATGGTCATGGTCCTGCTGACTTGGTGGCTAGGCATGCGTGTCGCGGACATGCCGAAGGATGACGACCGGATGTGTGCGTTTGTGCTTTCGGGTGTGCTTCTGGCTCAGACACGGTACGAATCGGTCGTCTTCCTGGTCCCGGTCGCGGCGACGGTGGCTTACATTTGGTGGCGGAATCGAGTCGTCCGTCTCCCCTGGACGCTGATGGCAGTGCCGCTGTTGTTGCTGAACGTTCCCCTGCTCTACAACGCCTTCAAGGTCAATCAAGCGGCTTGGCAGCTTTCCGGCGTCGCGGGCGCCCACCACCCGTTCGGCCTGCGCTTCTTCTATGACAACGTCGGCCACGCGATGAATTTCTTTCTCAGCTTCGACGGCTCCCAGCCGAGCTCGTGGCTGGTGGGCATCGCGGGCGTCTTCGGCGTGGGGCTGTTTGCGCTGGTGCTTTACCGGCGGCACCGGGAGATATTCCGCGACCACCCGGACGAGGGCGTCTTCGCTTTCTTCGTTTTGGGTTTGGTGCTGCATGCGGCACTCATGCTGTGCTACTTCTGGGGTCATTGGGACGATCCGATCATCCGACGTCTGAGTTTGCCGACCCAGTTGTTGCTGATCCTCAGCTTGGTGTACGTGTGGCCGAGGCTCGTAACCCATCGGAGGCGGTGGCTATTCGCTGGTGCGGCGGCGGGGGGCTATCTGATGACTTTTGCGATTCCGAGCATGGCGATGCACCGGTATACCCAGGAAAATTTCGCCGCGCGTACCACGGATTGGCTGGGCCGCTATATTCGCACCTTGGATTCCCGTCCGGTGATCGCCGTCGACAACAACGCCGGATTGCAATGGTTCCTTTACGGCAAGTCGAACATCAGTCCCGACGTCTTGGCTCATCGGTACGCGGAGTTCCTCTACCATTTTCAGCGGCACAGTTTCGCCGAATATTTTGTGGTGCAGCGAGTCGGCGTGGATCAAAAGACCGGCCAGGAGTTTGTCTCCGGAGACGACGATTTGGGCGCCGGCATCCATTTGCAGACGATCAAGGAGAGGGCATTCTCGCCGATCTATCTGGTGCGGCTTAGTCGCATCACGGCCATCGATGAAGGCAAGTTCAAGGCTTGGGCCGAGCTGAGGCAGAAACTGGACAAGAAGGTCGCCTCGACACTGCTGCAACCGGTGTCGCAAACCGCGGAAACAAAGCAGTTACTCGACTGGCTGAAGAATCTGCCGTGATCAATCCGACGCCTTGGCGGCTTGCTCCATCATAGCCGTGAGCTGCTTCAACGTGCCGTCCACCACGACGTGTACCTCCCGGGCATCGAGACGGAAGACGAACTGGTTGTATCCGATGACGGTGTCGGGCCGCCGCACCCGGAGGTAGAGACATAAACGCGCGAAGCGCAGCCGATCGAGGCTCCATAAGGGTGCGTTGGGCCCCGTCCCAAATTCCGCGAAGACTGGAGAGCGTTTGCCCGCTGCCAAATCCGAACGCATCTGCTGGCGCAGGTGCACGTAGGTGTCTTCTCGGGCCATCGTCCAGGCCCCTCCTACGACACTATAAACGTCCTGGAGCATCGTGGCACTGACGCAATAAATACCGGCATGGAGTTCCACCCACCGGCGCTGCCGGCCGTATGCGTAATAGGGCGAGAGTTCGGTGGCGGCGATGCCCTCATAAAACGGATCATCGGTCCCAAAATACGAAATATAGACCCGTTCGTCCGGCCGCCGGTGTTGCCGCAGCCAGGCGGCCAACTCCGGCAGTCCCTGCCCCCAATCCAGCGAGCTGTCGACCAATTGGTGCCAGCCGGCCGAAGGTCCGCCGACCGCAAGGTTGAAAAAAGCCAGATAGTACGGCCGCACCCAAAAGGATTCAAAGGCGGCGATGCCCACCAGCAGAACCGCCAGCAAGCGTCGGCCGACCTTCGCCCCGGGACCGACGAGGGCTCCGAAGGTGATGAACAGCACCAAATACGTCGGCAGAATATGCCGCTGACCGATATTGAGGTGGCTGTGCATGGCAGCGGCCCAATAAACGCCGGCGAAAACGAGGAGGGGCGCCAGCCGGTGCAGATCCTCCCGAACCCGAATCCATCGGTCGTTGCTTGACCGCAACCCGGTCCAACTTAGGGCGGCAATCAGGATGAGGCTGAGCGTGGCCAGAAGTTCGCCGAGCGAGCTTTTGGCAAGAAAGGCGTAAGGGAAGAACCACCACCAACCGGTGTCGCCATATTGGCCCAACAGGAAGGCGCCTCGCGCCTGCGCCGCCGTCAACACATAGGCGAAACCCTGCAGATAGGCCTCGGGAAGCAGGTGCCAGCTGCGGGCCTGGATGAAGAAGGCGTGCGCCAGGCCGTGCTGTGGCATCACCTCTGCCCAAGGTACGTAAAACTTCCACGCGGGCGGGAGGCCGGGGGCAAACGCGCTGTAACGCCAGCCAAAGAAGGTCCAGATGATCGCCCACGTGACCAGGCCGTGAACGACCAGCACGGTCACGAGCGCCCCGAGTTTGCCGGCGGTCGAGGCGATCATGCGGCGGTTTTCGCATCTTGTCCCCAGCTCCATGCTCAAGGGCTCCTTTTCGGCCGCACGCCAGACGATCAACAGAATGAAGATCGGCGGCAACAGGACGGCCGAAAATTTCGAAACGAACGCCAGGCCGGTCGCCGCACAGCTGACCGAGAGACGGGTCCAGGTGACCTTGTGGCAGACCCGCCACCAGGCGCCGGTTGCTGCCAGCAACCAGAAGGCGGCGCACATGTCCGAGGTCACGAGCGGCCCATTGGCCAGGACCGTTGGCGACACCACGTAGAAACCGAGTGTGAGAAGCCCCCCCTGATCTCCCCAAAGGCGGCGCGACCAAAAGAAGACCAGCAGGCCGGCGGCCACGCTCCATAGCGCCATCATCGATCGGGCGCAAAGAAACAGGTAGTCGGCGTCGTTCCCCGAGCCGAATAGAAATTTTTCGCCGATGCGCCAGACATGCGAATTGCCCCACAGCACCGGCTCGGCTGCGGGATCGAGCCGGGGGCGGGGATGCATTAGAAGCAACGGTAACGCGCCCCACCGCTGCGGCAGATTGCCGTTTTCCGGCTGCAAGCGGTAATCGTCGAAGCGCCAATAACTGTAACCGCCCACAAGGTGGGCCGTCTCGTCGCCGGTGATGCCCTGACCGGTCCAGGCGCTCACGCCCAGCCACCAATGCAGCGCCAGCAGAACGGTCACCAGCAGGGTGACTGCGACAGGGGGCAGGCGGCGCGGCGGCATGCGGGCGGAAGCCAACAAAAACGTGGACACACTATCGGTGGCCGCCGACGCTACGCACAAGCCCGAAGTTCGCAATCCGGTCGCCTGCCGCCACACGATGAACACGGAGGAGTATCAAAATCTGGAGCAGATGGAGCGCACCCACTGGTACTACAGCGGGAAACGCGAGATCGTCCGCGGCTGGATTTCCCGGGTGCGAGTTCCGCGCCCGGACGATAGCCTGCTCGATTTTGGCGCCGGCAGCGGACTGTTCGCCCAGGGGATGGAAACGCAATGCCGAGTGTTCGTGGCTGATGACCACGAGGAATCGCTGCGGATGCTGCGCCACCGTTTCACCGACGCGCAGGTGATCGGTGTGTCAGGGGTCGAAATTCCCCTCGCCGATGGTGCGCTCGATTTCGTAACGGCACTCGACGTGCTCGAGCATCTGCCGGATGATGCCGCCGCGGTGAGGGTATTCCATCGCCTCCTTAAACCCGGTGGTCTCGCTGTGGTCACTGTACCGGCGGGAATGGCGCTGTGGAGCGATTGGGACGTGGCCTTGCACCATTACCGGCGTTATTCGCGGGCCCGCCTGGCCGCCTTGTTTGCCCCTCCGGGGTGGGAGGTGGTTCATGTCAATTACACCAACGTGGTGGCCTATCCTTTGGTCTGGCTGGTTCGCGGGTGG
>JBJKRD010000122.1:0-8128 GCA_046704925.1 Opitutaceae bacterium
CATGGTGCGATTTTCCGCCGTCTGCCTGCTGATTTTCTCCGCTGCCGTCGTTCGCGCCGGCGACCGTCTTGAAATCGTCTGGCCGACGCCGAACCGCGCCTGGGCGGAAGGGAAGGGCATCGAGGCGTTCATCCAGCCCACCGTCTCGGGCCTGCCGATTTCCGGCTGCTTCGGGTGCGTCCGCGACAACGGACACCAGTTCCACGAGGGGCTGGATCTCAAGCCCGTGTCACGGGACGCGCGCGGGGAGCCGGAGGATCAAGTGTTTGCCGTGCTGCCCGGCGTGGTGCGGCACGTCAACCTGGACCCGCGCAAGAGCGACTACGGGCGTTACATCGTCATTGAGCACCTCGGCGTCGCACCCTCGATCTACACGCTCTACGGGCACCTGGCCCAAGTCATGCCGGGGGTCGTGGACGGCGTGGAGGTCGGGCGGGGGCAGGTCCTGGGCATCATGGGACATTCCGCGGGGAGCTATGTGATTCCCCGCGAACGGGCGCATCTGCACTTCGAGATGGGCCTGATGATGACGCTGGGCTTTGAGAGTTGGTACGACCGCAGGAAGTTCGATACGCCGAACGAAAACGGGATCTGGAACGGTCTGAACCTGATGGGCTTTGACCCGCTCGATTTCTACAACCGGTGGCAGGCGCACCAGGTGGACAATTTCCTCGATTTTTTCCACCAGATGAAAGCCCAGGTGCGCGTGCGGATCGTGACCGCCATGGTGCCCGATTTCATCCGCCGCTATCCCAGCCTGCTGGTGGCGCCGATGCCGCCGGGTCCGGTGGGCGGATGGGAAGTTGCGTGCGATTGGACCGGCCTGCCCTTTGCCTGGCGCCCGCTGAGCCCGGCTGAGGTGGCAGGCCAGAAACCTGGAACGGTTAGCTTGTTTGACGTCGACCAGCGGTCAGTGGCCGAACATCCGGCCAAGGTGCTGGTGCTGCGGGACGGATCCGGCTATGGCCAAGGCCGGGATCTGCAAACGATGTTGGAGCTGGTTTTCAATATCTGGTAAGAGCACGCTCGGTCTTTCGTGTTGCCAAACCGGTAGCATCACTCAATCGCGGCATGTTCAGTTGGCTGAATCAGCGTGGGCAGCACGCCAGGTTTTAGAAATTGAAACCGGCCATTGCCGTCCTGATGGTTCCTGGCTTGTTTCAAAGCGCCGGGCCGATGCACAAATTGAGCATGAGAGGGTGTCGTCGCGGACCCGCCACGGTATCGGAAAACCTGACATTCTTAATGCGGCCACAAGTTTGCATTATTCAACGCGTTCCAAAAACACCTTCGATTGGCGGCAAAAAAGTGTCGGAATACCTGTCAAAATGGCTATGCGAGCAAAAGAAGGGCTTACCTTTTTCGTAATTGTATCTCGTTTCTAACTCAATGGATAGGTGACCAAATACATGGAGTTGCGACTTTGGCACAACAATCGCTAACAAAGGGTAAAAGAATTGTTGGGTGTTGGTACGCAAATAGGCAGAGCGCCGGGCGGGAATCAACCCAGCAAACACAACAAACACTTACATGATGAACATCTTGAGCAACAAATCGATTCGATACGGTGTGCCGTTGGTTGCGGCTGGTCTGCTTTTGACGTCTGTGGCCAGTGCGATTCCAACGACTCTGGGTGTGGCTGTGTCGAGCCCCTACGTCTTGGGCGATATCGTCTTGGCGAGTACCTACACGGTACCCAGTGGTGGCCAGGCGACGAGGGACATGGCCATGATCAACACGTTGGTGGGCATGTATAACGGGACTATCTCCTCGCCGAATCTTCCGTATGTACTTTCCGGCAACGACTTCGGTGCGCCTCCGCTGCCTGATGCTGTGGCGACCGGTGATGTGATCACTCCAGCGAGCGGGATTTCCTATGCCTTGGATGGCAATGTCACGATCACGTTGGGATCCGGATACCGATACCTGATCGCCATGTACGACGGGCCCAATGGAGGTGGAACAGTCTGGGATCTTTCGGCGCTTGCAGCTGGGACTGTTGTTGAGCTTCCCGCATTTGCTCAGCCCAATGGCAGCAGTGACATGAAGACCGGGAAATATGGCATCACAACGTGGTCGTTGTTTAACCCGACCACGCCGCCTCCGCCGCCCAGTGTCCCTGATGGCGGTGCCACGGTTGCGCTGCTCGGCTTGGGGCTCGTCGCGCTGGCGGGAGTGCGCCGGCGGCTGTTTCGGCGCTAAGCCCCGCGGTCAGTCCCATTTCGTTCCTTGGGCGGCTGGCAATGCCAGCCGCCTTTTTTTCCCCCCTATGCCAATTCAGTTTCAGGATTGGCCGGGGCGACGTGGCCAGGCCACTTGCGGCGCACGCGCGAAAAACTGGATTTGAGCCGTGCAACGCGGGCCCCAGTCATGGAACGGACGACGTACGCGCGCTGGTGGACCCGGATTTGGCCGACGGTCGAACGCTCCGTCATCCGGTCATTGGGAGTCTCCAGGGCGGATCGAGTGTGCAACGTTGGGCTGCCGGAGATAAGCCGGGCCGCGCCGGTGGCCATCGGGTCGACTCTCCAGGGGAAGGCGGGTCTCCCCGATCGATGACGGCGGCCTAACCCTTGCTCCACTCGAGCATCCGTTGGATCGGCAAATAGGCACGTTCGCGGATCGGCTCGGGGATCTCAATTGCCGGCGCCAGATTCCGCAGCGCGTCGCGGAGATTCTCGACGGTGTTCATCTTCATGTACCGGCAATCGTTGCAGGCGCAGGTGTCGGTGGGTCCGGCGATGAACGTCTTGTCGGGCACTTCGCGCCGCAGCCGGTGGAGCATGCCGCTCTCGGTCGCCACGATGATCTGCCGGGCCGGGTGCTCCCGCGCGAATTTCACCATGCCCTCGGTGCTGCAGACTTCGTCGGCGAGATCGCGCACGGTTTCGATGCACTCGGGGTGGGCCACCACCGGCGCGCCGGGAAATTGGAGGCGGGCCTTTTCGAGGGCCTGCACCGTGAACTGCACGTGCGCGTAGCAGTAGCCCGGCCAGAGCTGCAGCCGGCGACCGGTCTTTCGCGCGACCCACTGCCCGAGGTTCTGGTCGGGCACGAAGAGGATCTCCCGGTCTGCCGGCACGCGGTTGACGATCTTCACCGCGTTGCCGCTGGTGCAGATGACATCGCTTAGCGCCTTCACCGCCGCCGAACAGTTGATGTAGGCGACGACATAAACCTCCGGATGCTCCGCCTTCCACGTCGCGAGGCGCTCGGCGGGGCAGGAATCGGCCAGCGAGCAGCCGGCCCTGAGTTCGGGCAGCAGCACGAGCCGGCCGGGATTCACGATCTTGGCCGTCTCGGCCATGAAGTGAACCCCGCAGAACACGATGACATCCGCCTGGGCCGCCGCGGCCTGATAGGAGAGGCCGAGCGAATCACCCACATAGTCGGCGACCCGCTGGATCGAATCCACCTGGTAGTTGTGGGCCAGGATGACCGCGCGGCGCTGCCGCTTGAGCTCGAGGATTTCTTCCTGGATGGGCGACAAGGGCTCGGGTTCGCCGACGCGCGGCGGAAGCACCATGGGTTCGTAGTCGAGGACCGCGGACATGAAGATTGGTTAATCTCGCGCAAAGGCCCGGGGAAGCAAAGCGGAATTGCGCCAACAATGCCCGGGAGTTGCCCCCGATCTGGACACAAAGTTCACGGCGGGGGAAAGGAGAACGCGAGGGCAACCTGGCAGGTGCGGAAGCCTTCGGCGGCCGTCTCATCAATTCAGAAACCAGGAGACCAGCAGGAATCGGCCCATGAGTTGCAGGTTCCGGAATAGGCAGCAGCCGGCTCACCGGGAGGTTCGCCCTCCAGGTAAGAAATGCGACAGGTCGGAGGGGGACGCCTGCCTGAGCCGAAGGACGGCATAACCGGCTTTTGCGTCCAAAAGCCGGGAAGCGCCGAAGGAACTTTCCTGGCTTTCGACCTGCAGGTATGCCGGCCGAAACTCGGCTCAGCTTTTCGGCTGCAGCTTGGCCAGCAGCCCTTGGAACGTGGGGTGGTCCTTCAGACCCTGGAGGTCGGGATCCTGGCGCATCCAGTCGTAATCGCCATATCCCAGGAAGATGGCGCGCTCGAGGGCACGAAGGGCGTCGGCCTTGCGCCGGCAGAGCGCGAGGCTGCAGGCCAGGTTGTAGTGCGCCGTGGGATTGTCGGGTTCCAGGCGCACGAGCTTGCGGTCCATCTTGAGTCCGTCGGTGATCCGGCCCTGCCGGGTGTAGAGGCCGCCGAGAATTTCGATCACGTCGGCGAACTGCGGATCGCGCTTGTGGACGCTCTCAAAGAAGCGGAGCTCGAAATCGATGTCGGGGGGCGGTCGGGCCATGAAGAGGGCTCAGTTGTTGCGATGAGGACATCGGCCGGTCGCCCGGTAGGCGTCGCAGTGGGCGCTTACCTGCAACCGCTGCGACACCGGCGTGAGCCCGAGCTTCGAGGAGACCGTGCTGCCGTACCATTCCATGAACGGGGCGTTGATCTCGAAGATCTTGTCGCAATCGAGGCAGATGACCTGGGCCTGCTGGGTGCTGTTCTCGCGGCTCGGCGCGTAGTACTTGATGTTCTTGCCGATATCGATTTCCCGCAGCAGGGAACTCTCGGTCATGATCGGCAGCGTCCGATAGACCGTGGCCCGCGACACGGACTCGTCCAGCGCGCGGGCGTGCGTCAACAGTTCCTCGGCGGTGAAGTGCTCGGTTTGGGCAAAGGCCGCGTCGAAGATGGCCAGGCGCTGGTTGGTCACCCGCAGTCCCCGGTCGGCGAGGAAGGCCCGAAATTTTTCGCGCGACGCCGCGGTGCTCACATCGGGAATTTCCGGGCGGCGCCGGGGAGTGTCAACTTAAAGCTGGGTCGACGGCGGTCCGCCGTGTTCTGGTTGCGCAAGCGAACCCCGTTCGCTGCAACCGGGGTCGCCGACCCCAACATGCCGGCCACGCCGGGGCCGGTTCCAAGTCTTGCCATCCCGGCCGCCGAATCTCTTTCGCTGCCAGGGCGCACCGCGCTGGGCCGGCCTGCTTTCGCCCGCGACGTAGCCCGGGCCGCGGGGGTATCGCCGTGACCGCTGTTGGCCCCGGCGATCTTGCGCCAATTCCCGCATTGCCAGCGGCGCGGTCGCTCGGCCACAAAGGGCCATGATTGTCGGGGTGCATCCGCTCGCCGGCTTCGACAAGGTGCTGCACTACCGCGTGCCGGCTCCGCTCGTGCCGACGGTGACCGTGGGTTCGCTGGTGCGGGTGCCGATCCTGCGCCACCAGCGCCTGGGCATCGTCGGCGAAATCGGGGCGCCCGTCGGCTTCCCGTTGGACAAACTAAAGGCGGTGGCCCAGGTCGTGCATCCGTTTCCCGCGCTGCCGTCCCACCTGCTGGAGCTCGCGCGCTGGATGAGCACCTACTACGCGGCGGGGCTGGACACCGTGATCGAGGCCATGCTGCCGGTGGCCGTGCGGGGCGGGGCCGCGCCGCGGGAGGAGAAGATGCTCGCCGCCGCGCGAGCTCCTTCGCCCGACGAACAGGCCGCGCTCGCCCGGCGCGCGCCGCAGCAGGCCCGGCTCCTCGCGTTCCTGGCGCAGCAATTCAAACCGCAGGCCAAATCGTTGGTGCTGGCCCGGCTCGGCCTCACCGGCGCGGTGGTCGCCGCGCTGGTGAGGCGGGGTCTGGCGCGCGAGTCGGCCCGGCGGGTCGTGCGCGAGGGTTACGCCGATGACTGGGCCCACGGGGAGGTCGTGGCCGCGCTCCCGCCCACGCTCACGGACGAGCAGACCGCGGCCGTGGCGGCCGTGCGGGCGAGTCTGGAACGGGGCGCTTTCGCGACCCACCTGCTCCATGGCGTCACCGGGTCGGGCAAGACCGAGGTCTACCTGCACGCGGTGGCGGCGGCGCTGGCGGGGGGCGGCGGCGTGATCTACCTGGTGCCGGAGGTGGCGCTCACACCGCAGACCGTGGCGCGCCTGCACGGGCGGTTGCGGGCGATCGCCCCCGACCATCGCGTCGTGGTCTGGCACAGCCACCTCAGCGAGGGCGAGCGGTTCGACGGCTGGCTGGCGCTGGCGACCGGCGAGGCGCGCGTGGTGGTCGGGGCCCGCTCGGCGGTGTTTACCCCGGTGCGCGATCTGCGCCTGCTGGTCGTGGACGAGGAGCACGAGCCCGCCTACAAGCAGGACGAGACGCCGCGGTACCACGGCCGCGATGTCGCCGTTTACCGGGCGAAGCTCCACGACGCCGTCTGCCTGCTCGGGTCCGCGACCCCGTCGCTTGAATCGATCGCCAACGTTCGCGCGGGCAAGTATCGCCTGCAGAAGCTCACCCGGCGGGTCGACCATCGCGAGCTGCCGGCCATCGACATTGTCGACATGCGCGTGGAGGTGTTGCGTTCGCGGGGCGCGACCACGCTGTCGCACGCGCTGGTGGCCCGGTTGCAGGAGCGCTTTGAGCGGCGGGAACAGGTGATCCTGTTCATCAACCGCCGCGGCTATTCTTCGAGCCTGCAGTGCACCGCCTGCGGGCATGTGGAGCTCTGCCCCCATTGCAGCATCGCGCTGACCTACCACCGCAGCGATGAGATGCTGCGCTGCCACTTGTGCGGCACCCAGAAACCGGCGCCGTACGTCTGCCCGCAATGCCGGTCGCCCCGGATCCGCTGGCGGGGCCTGGGCACCCAGCGCGTCGAGGAGGCGGTGCGGCGGGTGCTGCCGCGCGCCCGCATCGAGCGCATGGACAGCGACACGATGACGAAGAAGAACCGCTTCCGCCAGGTGCTGACCGATTTCCGGCTGGGCCGCATCGACATCCTGGTGGGCACGCAGATGATCGGCAAGGGACTCGATTTCCCCAATGTCACGCTGGTCAGCCTGGTCGATGCCGACCTGTCGATGCACGTGCCGGATTTCCGGGCCAACGAGCGGACCTTTCAACTGCTGGTGCAGGTGGCCGGGAGGGCGGGGCGCGGCGAGCGGGCGGGGGAGGTGGTCGTGCAGACGTTCACGCCCCATGCGGACGCCATCCAGTTTGCACGCCGGGCGGATTTCGACGGGTTTATCGAGGCCGAGCTGAAGATCCGGACCCAGTACCGTTACCCGCCGTGCCGGCACCTCATTCACCATCTCTTTCGCGGCCCCAATCCCGACAAGCTCCGTTTCGTCGCGGAACACTGGGCGAAGCGGGTGGAGGCCCGGCTGGCCGACGCGGTCGAGGTGCGGGGCCCGGCGCCGTCCCCGATCGAGAAGATCAAGGACGAGTACCGCTACCAACTGTGGTATTTCGCGGCGAACGTCATGCGGGTCGTGCCGACCCTGACGCGGATGCGGGAGGAGTTCGTCTGGCCGGAGGGAGTCACGCAGACCCTCGACGTCGATGCGATGAACCTCGTGTGAGGGCCCGCGCGCGACTTGAGCGGTCGGAGCAGCGGTAGTGCATTGGCTCGCTTCCCGCAGGGCGGCCACCAGGGTGCCGCAAGCGGTACGGCGTCGGCTTTAGTCGTCGGCGGTCCCGAGACGGGCACCCAAGGTGCATGGGTACTTTGGCGGTCCGCCAGGCAACCGGGCGTCGAGATCCGTGTCAGGGATCTGCCCGCTGAAGCACATGACTCGGCTTGGCAATCGCTCTGGTGCCGGGAATGGGCCAGACGAGCCACATTTCTAAGCAACTCTAATGCAAAAAGATGACAAGAATCGCTGTCCGATGGATGGATCTTGTTGAATTTCGAGTGAAGATGGGCTCCATTCTCGCAAATCTTCCTTGCGCTTAACGTGTTGACTATTGGCGAATTCGGTAGAGCCTTTTCGATCCATCTCGTCGAACAAAGTCCCAAATCAAAGATTCCGATGAACAAAGGTATAAATGCAGGCGGATTGCGTGAGACCCGTTTTTTTGGAAACCTGAGCGGCGGAATGGGGAGAGCCCTGTCGATCGCAATGGTTGCTGCGCTGGCGCTCAGTCTCGAGTTTTCGATCACCGGTTGCGCCTCGTCAGGCACGACGGCGACCATCGCGAAGATGGATGCCGAGGCTGCGGCCGATCAACCGCCGCCGGTACAGACGCTGCGCGAGGGCGACGTCGTGAAAGTGTCGTTTCCGGGCGCGCCCAATCTGGACACGACGCAGCAGGTCAGGCGGGACGGACGGATCACGCTCGCCATGGTGGG
>JBJKRD010000123.1:0-2973 GCA_046704925.1 Opitutaceae bacterium
GGCATCGACCTGCGCAGCCTGCCGTACTGCTTCCTGGCCCTGGCCCGTCCGTCGCCGCCCGCCGCCGAAACCCCGCTGGCCCGGGTGATCGGCGAACCCCGCTTCTACAAGGGTTATGCGCGGGTCCTGAGCTGCGACGCCGCCGGGGTGCGCGAGCTCACCCTGCAAAAGCGCGACGCCCCCGCGCTGTTCCGCCGGCTCAAGAAATCGACCGGAGCCCCGGTCTATCGCTGGCGGCGGGCGGGCGACCGCATCCTGGACGCCGAACCGCCGGCCGGGCCGCGCGCCGCGCTTGACTCGCCCGGTGCCGTTTGAAACATCCCAGCCCTTCACCACTTTCCTTCCATGAGCCAACAGACCAACAAAGTGATCAAACGCCAGCGCCGTCTGGCCTATCGCAAACGCCGCAAACAGCGCGCCCGGCAGGCCCGGGCGGCCAAATCCTGAAGCCCGCCCGTCCCCCCGGCCGCGGCGCCCCGCCGCGGCTTTTTTTTCATCTCCTGTGACGCCGAACCCGCCGATGATCAAGGTCAGCCTCATCTCCCTGGGCTGCGCGAAGAACCTCGTCGACAGCGAGATCATGGTCGGCCACCTCCGGCAGGCCGGCATGGCGGTGGTGCCCGAGGCCGCCGCGGCCGACGTGGTGATCGTCAACACCTGCTCGTTCATCGACTCGTCCAAGGAGGAATCGATCGGCCACATCCTCGCGGCGCACGAGGAGCGCGGCCTGCGCAAACGGCGGCGGGAACAGAAGCTGATCGTCGCCGGCTGCATGGCCCAACGGTTCGCGCGCGATCTCCCCGGAGCCCTGCCCGAGGTCGACGCCTTAATCGGTCTCGACCAGATCACCCGGGTCGCGCCCATCATCGCGGAGCTTTACGCGCGTGACCGTGGCGCGGCGGGCGGGCCCGCCAGCTTCGTCACCCCGCGCTCGACGTACATTCCCGATTACGACACGCCGCGCTTCCGGCTCACCCCGCGGCATTACGCCTACGTGAAGATCGCCGAGGGCTGCAATCATCCCTGCACCTTCTGCATCATCCCGCAGATCCGGGGCCGGCATCGGAGCCGCACGGTCGACAGCGTGGTGGCCGAGGCGCGACGCCTGGTGGCGGAGGGGGTGCGGGAGCTCAATCTGATCTCCCAGGACACGACCTTCTTCGGCATGGATACCTGGGACCAGCGTCCCAATCCGCGCACCCCGGTTGATTCCACGCGGGGCGCGGCGCTGACCACCCTGCTCCGCCGGCTGCAGGCGATCGAGGGGGATTTCTGGATCCGCCTGCTCTACACCCATCCCGCCCATTGGAGCGACGAACTCATCGGCACGATCGCCGAATGCCCCAAGGTGGCGCGCTATGTCGACATGCCGCTGCAGCACATCAGCGACCGCATGCTCGCGGCCATGCAGCGCGAGACGGACGGCGCCCACATCCGCGACCTCGTCCGCCGGATTCGGGCCGGCATTCCCGGGATCGCGCTGCGCACGACTTTCATCGTGGGCTTCCCCGGCGAAACCGAGGCCGATCTGGCGGAGCTGGGCGATTTCATCCGCGACACCCGGTTCGAACGGCTCGGCGTGTTCGCCTACTCCCGGGAGGAAGGCACGCGGGCCGCCAAGCTGCCGCAGCAGGTGCCCGCGCGGGAGAAGGAGCGGCGCCGCCGCGAGCTCATGGCCCTGCAGCAGGGCATTGCGGTCGACCTCGGCCGCGGCCAGGTCGGACGGACGCTCAAGGTTCTCGTGGAGGAACCCGGCGTGGCCCGGGGCGAAGCCGACGCGCCGGACATCGACGGCCGGGTCTACGTGCCACCTCATCTGCCGGCCGGCCAGTTCGACCACGTCACGATCACCGGCAGCGAAACCTACGATCTTTCGGCCCTGCCGGGCGGCGCCCTGCCCGCGACCCGCCGGCCCGCCCGGCCCGCCCGCTGAGCGACGTCGCGTTCCGGGTCAAAGCGGCATCACGCGGCTGGCGACGTCGATGATGTCCGAGGCCGAGACCACGACCGGCCCGCCGGGGACCCCGTTCGACACCAGGCGCAGGCAGATGCCCAGCACCCGGCCCTGGGCGTCAAAGACCGGGCAGCCATAGGAACTGGCCGTGACCAGGATGACGCGATGCGGCCGCTCGACGATGCCGATCACGGTCGTCGGACGCACGATGGGCGCGTGCTGCAGATCCTCGTTCATCCGGCTCACATCAAAATAATCGCCCAGAATCTGCGCCGAATCCGTCCCCGCGCCCAGGTCGACGAACGTCAGAGTCCGATTGGCATTTCCCGCTCCGGAGTCCGGCTCGAGCAGCGCGATGTCGCGGTCGGCGTCTTTCACCAGCAGGTGAACCGGGATCTCCGTGCCGTCGCCGAGCACGATCCGCAGCTCCTTCACTTCCGACGCGGCCAGCTTCACGGACAATCCCGGGTTGGTGAACTTCGACCGCAGGTTGTCGAAGATCGCCTTGGGATCGATCAAGCTGAACGAAGTGACCACGATGCCGCGCGGGGCGATGACGGTACCCGAGACATCGATCTTGTTGTCCTGCGGCGGCATTGGCCGGTCATCCACCGTCACCCGCAGCGTTACGGTGCCCTTGATCGTGACCACCGCGTCCGCGTAGCGGCGGAGAATGAGTCGTCCGGCGGTGGCCTCCGCGTCCGGCAGGGCCCGGAGGAGCGGCGCGGCGATGCTCGTGACGGCCAGGACGGCGGCGAGTCGAATGATCAGTTTCGTGGCCATGATTTTCGGGGAATTGGGCCCTATCATCCGCCACACATCGCCGGGCGCGTCAAGACCGGGCGGCGATTGGTTTTCGACGCCGGCGGACGATCATCGGGCCGGACGCACCGCCACAGCGGCCAGGGCCGGACGTCCACTGCCGACGGCCGGTCGGCTTGTCCTGCGCGCAAAAGACGTGATACAAGCCACACCGACCTCCCACCGGTCCATTTGCAGATTCGGCATTAGAGACTGGT
>JBJKRD010000124.1:0-3791 GCA_046704925.1 Opitutaceae bacterium
GGGAGCTGCTGCCGGCGCTGAAGGCTTCGCTGCCGTCGTCGATCACGACCGGTTCGCCCGGCTGAAGGCCCGAGGTCACCGCGACTCGTTCGCCCTGGGACGGTCCAAGCTTGACCGGCCGGACCGACACCGTGTCGTCGGCGCCGACGACGTAGACGTAAGTACCCGGCGCGCCGTGACCCCGGCGGGTCGCCTCGTCCGAGGTGGCGCCCACGGGGGCGGTCCCCCCGGCCGAACCCGCGGAGGCCTGTTGCACAATGACCCGGGCGCCTTCCCGCAGCCGGTCCGCGCCGTCAATCACCACGTTGTCGCCCTCGGCCAGGCCCTTGAGCACTTGCACCCGTTCGCCCTGGCTCGCGCCGAGCGTGACCGCGCGGGCGGTGACGGTGTCGTCGGGCTTGACCACATAGACGTAGGAGCCGAGCTGACCGAGTTCGATCGCCGATGACGGGATGACGATCACCTCTTTCCGGACGTCGAGCAGCATGCGCACGTTGACGAACTCATTGGGGAACAGGTTCTCGTTTTCGTTGCCAAAGGATGCCCGCAGCTTGTAGGTGCCGGTGGACGTGTCCGCCTGATTGTCGATCGCGGTCAGCTGGCCGGCGGCCAGCTTCTCGGTCTGGGTGCTGTCGTAGGCATCAACCGGGACCGTCGCGCCGGCGCGCAGCCGCGCGGCCACCTGCGAGTAGGAGTCCTCCGGCAGCGTGAAAATCACCGAGATGGGGCGCATCTGGGTCAGCGTCACGATGCCGTTCGTGTCCGACGGCGTCACGTAGTTGCCCGGGTCCACCTGGCGCAGCCCGACCCGGCCGGTGATCGGCGCGGTGATATGGCAATAGGTCAGATTGAGCTTCGCGTTGTCGATGGCGGCCTGGTCGGCCTTGACGAGACCCTCGTACTGGCTCACCAACGCGCGCTGGGTGTCGACCTGCTGGACCGCAATGGAGTCCTGCCGGGACAGGGTCTCGTACCGCGTCAAATCGCTCTTGGCCTGCGCCAGTTGCGCCTGGGCCTGGAGCAACTGCCCCTGCGCCTGCTCCAACGCCACCTGGTAGGGGCGCGGGTCGATCACCGCAAGCAGGTCGCCGGTCTTCACCTCCTGGCCCTCATGGAAGTCAACCCGCGTCAGTTCCCCGCTGATCCTGGTTATCACCGTCACCGTGGCCAGCGGCGTGACGGTGCCGAGTCCGTTCATGTAGATGTCGATGTCGCCCTTTTGGGCCGCCTGCGCGACGACCGGGATCGCGGCGTCCGGCCCGAAAAAGGCCCTTCGCCCCTGCCGTCCGCCGGCTGCCGTCGCCGCCTGGTTCTGGGTGTGATTCACCCACCAGACCCCGCCCAGCAGGGCCGCCGCCACCGCCGTGATCAGCACCAGCGTCGATTTGCGAAAATGGCGGCGCCCGCCCGCGGGCACATCGAACTGGGGTCCTCGGTTGGTCGGCTGGGCGGAGGCGCCCGGCGCTTCATTTGGTTGGTTGCTCATCGGCTGATTCAACGAAATTCCATCATGCAAATCGCGGCCCTGCCCATGCCCGGACGCGGTGTGGCACGGTGTATGACGCCGGTCCGGCAAAAAGGTCACGCAAATCTGTGAGTAACAAGCAAAACACTGACCGAAGCACGTCAAGCCGGGCTCCGCCATTGTAAGCCGCTGGACTCTCGCTGCCCAACACCTTGCCGGGGAACAAGCTCGGTCTGGCTTCAATGGCACCATCCGGTCCGGCCGGATTATGCCTGATGGGCAAGCGTACCGGTTCGGCGGCTTCGGCAGTCCTCCTCGCAGCGGTTTCCGCGGACGGGGCTCCGCGCTCGCCGACCATCAACGATCGCCTGTCCGACGACTGGCGCCTCACGGCGCGGCTCCGCGTCGAGGCGATGACGAAATTCGCATTTCACCGCGGCCCCGCAGACAGGTTCGAGCGAGCACGCCTCTGCAACCCGACGCCTTTCGGCCAAGTAACAAGTCTGTTACCGAACCCTGCTTTCGCCAGACCGACGCATGCGGATCTTCAATCCGGCAGCTCGGGCTGCGGTTCGCAGATGCGACCAGGCGCGCCCTGCCGGCTCCACCATTCGCAATCCTCCATCGACTCCGATCATGAATGCGTTTCGTCACTCCCATGCCTTCGGACTGCCCGCCGTCGTTTTCGGCGCGGTCGTCCTGTTCTCCCTCCCCCATGATCTTTTGGGGAATAACAGCTTCAAGGTGACCGACTTGATTTCGGACATTCCCGGACAGGCCGCCCTCACCGACCCCAATCTCGTGAATCCATGGGGCATCACCTACAGCCCCACCTCACCGTTTTGGTTCTCCGACAACGGTGCTGGTGTAAGCACGCTCTACAATGCCAGCAGCGGATCCATCCCGTCGCTCGTGGTGACGATTCCAAACCCCAGCGGCGGCACGGCGGCGCCGACCGGGGCGGTTTTCAACGGCAGCTCGGCGTTCAACGCGGACCGATTCATTTTTGCCAGTGAGGATGGCACCATCAGTGGATGGCGTGGAGCCTTGGGCGCCACGGCCGAAACCTTGGTCGACAACTCACCGTCCAGCGCCGTCTATAAAGGACTCGCGACGGCGACCGTCGGGGGCCACGCCTATCTTTACGCGACGGACTTCCACAACAACAAGATCGACGTTGTTCCCGAGGGCGGCGCCCCGGCGCTCGCCGGCTCCTTCACCGATCCCACGCTTCCGGCGGGTTTCGCGCCCTTCAACATCCAGAACCTCGGCGGCCAGCTTTATGTGACCTATGCCAAGCAGGATGCCGAGGGCAAAGATGATGTGGCCGGAGCGGGCAACGGTTACGTCGATGTGTACGATCTCAACGGCAACCTGGTGCGGCGACTCGTCTCGGGGGGACCGCTGGACTCGCCCTGGGGCCTCTCCATGGCCCCCGCCGGCTTCGGATCGTTCGGCGGCGATCTGCTGGTCGGGAACTTCGGCGACGGCAGCATCAACGTCTTCGATCCCTCCAGCGGGGCCTATCTCGATGCCCTGCGAAACCCCGCCCGCAATCCGCTGGTCATCGACGGCCTGTGGGGTTTGAGCTTCGGCAACGGCGGCAGCGGCGGCGATCTGAACACCCTGTATTTCACCGCCGGCATCCCGGGCGACGGAGCCGTCGAGGATCACGGACTGTTCGGCTCCCTGAGCCAGGTGCCGGACGAGACCGCGACCCTGATGCTCGTGGCCGCCGGCTTGGTCGCCCTGATCGGGTTCCAGCGATGGCCTCACCGGCGGGCCCGGCGCCCGGTGTGACTTCCGCCCGGCGGCGAAATCCGCATTAAGTCCTTGCCAGAGCCGACGGCGCCTGCAAGGGTCCGCGCCGTCAGGCGGGCTGAAGGGGGCAAATTGCACCACCGTATGCCGACTGCCTCCCTTCGGGCGTTTCTTCGATGAGAGACCGTTCAGAGGTCCACATCGCTCATCGATAATATCCAGACTCGTGGGTTGCGGCGTGACGCCGCGCCGCCGGGTCCGGCACCCAAAGGTAATGAGATCCACCCGCAGCCGGGTGGATCGCGCTGGACGCCACCCGCGTCCGATTCTGTCACATGTCATCCGACAACCCAACCGCCACCACCTTCGCCTCGTTGAACCTCTGCGCGCCCCTGTTGCGGGCGCTGGTCGAAAAGGCCTACACCCACCCGTCGCCCATCCAGGCGCGGGCCATTCCGCCCCTGCTCGCGGGACGCGATCTCATCGGCTGCGCCCTGACCGGCACCGGCTAGACGGCTGCCTACGCGCTGCCCAAGATGCCCCGCCTCGCCGCCCGCCCGAAGCC
>JBJKRD010000125.1:0-15249 GCA_046704925.1 Opitutaceae bacterium
GGTCCGCCCCCTCCTCGAGCTTTCGCACGACTTCCTCCATCTCGCCGTCAAGTTTCTCGCCGGTCAGCTCGGACATCCGCCGCATCATCCGGCCCATGGCCCGCGGGTCGTTCTCATCGACGTTGGCAAACTCGCCCTCCATGGCCGACATCGCCGCATCCATGCGCGCGTCCCCGGCCGCTTCGCCCGCCGCATCGGCTGTCCCCTCGCCCGCGGGCGGCTTCTCCGACGACGCCTTCCGCGTCCGGCCAGTGAGGGCGAAGGGCGACAGGAGCCGCTTCATGCGGAACGCCGGATCGTCGGGGCAGCGCGGCGTCGTCCGCCCCTGCGCGAGCGTCCTGGCGTAGAACGAGTAGATCTTGTGATTGTCGGGACAGTAGTACTCGTAGATCGGCATGTCGGGAACGCGGGCTGACGCTATCTCAAGGTCGCCAAATCAAAATAATCCGGGCGCCGTGGCAAGCATGCTGCCGAAACCCGGTTGAGATTCTCGGCGGCCGGCCGGATCCCGGACCTCGAGAGGAACCTCAGGGTGCGCGCCGCTGCCGGCGCGTTTCGGACCCGGGCCCGGCGTCTTGGCCCGACAATTGATGCCCATGCTGCACGACCGGCGCCTCGCCTCCCTGGTTGAGGCGGTCCAGGATGCCCGCCAGCCGTCTCCGTTTCTCGTCGGTCTGGGCGAACATCTCCAGTTGCCGGGGGCCGTCGTCCACCCCGGAAAACCGCACGCTGACGAGGCGCAGCGGTCGCCGCCGGGTCCACGCCTTGTTCAACAATGCCCGGACCAGCGGGTAGAACGGCGCCTCGAGATCGGACGCCTCGGCCAGGCTCTGCCCGGCTGATTCATCCTCCATTCCCGGGTAGCGAACCTTGATGGTCATGGTCCGCACGCGTTTTCCGTCGCTGCGGATCTTGGGCATGAGGCGGTCAATCATTCCCTTGGCCACGCGCTCGATGGCCGCGATATCGCCGATGTCCCGGGCAAAAGTCTCCTGTTCGGAGTACGATTTGGCATCCTCCCGGCCCGTTTCGACCGCGGATTCGTCCTCGCCGCGCGCCCGGGCGATCGCTTCCCGCCAGCCCTCGCCGAACAGCGCGCGCCACTCGCTCTCGCTCCGGGCCAGCAGGTCGTTCACCAGACGGATGCCGCGAGCCCGGAGGTTGGCCTCGGTCTTGACGCCGATGCCCGGCAGCCGGCCGATCTCCAGCGGCGCCAGGAATTCGGCTTCGGTGCCCGGCGGCACCACCACGAAGCCGCGGGGTTTGCGCAGCTTGCTGGCGATGGCGGCGACGAGCTTGTTCGCCGCCAGGCCGAACGACACGGGGATCTGCAACCGAGCCCAGATCCGCTGCTGCAGGCCGCGCACCGCCTCCTCGATGGCGGCCGCCGACTTGAGGCCGCAGGGGCCGACGTCGAGGAAACCCTCGTCGACCGACCGGCGCTCCACCAGCGGCGTCAGCTCCTCGCACAGGTCGAACAGGCGCCGCGAATATTCGCCGTAGCGGCCGGCAGAGTGGCGGACGAGGATCAGGTCCGGGCAGACCTTGACCGCTCGGGCCGACGGCATCGGCGTGTAGACGCCGCAGGCGCGGGCCTCGTAGCTGGCCGACGAAATGATGCCGCGCTCGCGGCCGCCGACCGCCACCTTCTTGCCGCGCAGGCTCGGATCCAGCGCCTGCTCGACCGAGACAAAGAACGCGTCGGCGTCGAGGTGGACGATGCTGGGCAGCGCGGGCTTCACCGCGCCACGACAGGACGGCACCGCCGGGCGTCGTGCAAGTTCAGAATCGGCGCCCGATGCCGGCCGCAAGGCGATGGACGATGCGGAAGTATCTTGGGTCCAACGTACGGGAGGGCCGGGCCGCACGGGCGCCGACGAGCCCGAATGGTTTGAGTCGACGACGCGGATCAGAGCCGGAATGACCGGTGGTGACGGTCCATTTCGTAGGCGATCAAGTCGGCCAGCGCGTCGGGCCGGAAGCGGGCCGCTACGACCACGAGCCCGCGCTCGTGACAAACCGCGAGGCAGACGCGCGAGGGCTTGGATCGGCCGCTGCCGGCCGGCAGGTAGATGAGCACGGTGTCATCATGGTCGACAACTCCGACGATGCGCGTCCAGCCCCGGCGACTCATCGCCTGATCAGCCGCGGCGATCAGGCGGGCGCGTTCTTCGGCAGTGACGGTTGATCCGCCCTCGTAGACTCCGACGCTCGCGGAGGTCACCGCGCGCAGGGCGCTGCGCGCCTCGGCGGGAACCTCATGGGCGAAGCCGATGCCGGTCCGCACCAGACTCAACAGCGCCGATGGGACGGTGATCTGCACCCGGGTGTGCCAGTTGGCGTCCACCGCCCCCATGACCGTGCGACGGAGCGCGGTGGCGTCGGCATTCAGGCGGAGGGCGCTGGCGATCAGCAGGGCGAGCGCGACGAATGGCGTCAGGAGCAGACCGACGACCCACGGCCACACCTGGCGGCGACGGGGCGGAGACGGAGCGGGGGCGTTCATGGTTTCGGGAGTTGACGGCTCCGGACACCCGGGACGGCAGGCTTGCGTCAGCCGGGCGGCGGGGGTGGCGTTCAGGAGGCCTTGGCCCGGACGTGCTCGAGCTTCTTGAGCGGCTCGATGTTGAAGCGATCCGCCAGCATGGCGATCTGCTCCGGCTTGATGTCCCCGACGATATTGACGAGCACAACCTGGCGGTGGCCTTCGATCACGGTGACCACCAGGCCGTCGATTACATTTTCGCCGTGGGTCCGGGCATAAATGCGGACGTCTTCGCCCTTGGCATCCTCGCGCACATTGACGAACGGCGTCCAGCCCTGCGCTTCCAGCTTCTGCCGGATCGTGCTGACCCGCTCGAGCGTGGCGGCCCGGTTGGCGTCGTTCAATTCGACGACGTTCACCCGCACCCGCTTGAGGTTACGGATGATGTCCGCCGCCTGCGGTTCCTCCTTGGCGGTGAGCAGGGCGGCGAATTTCAGGAGGCCCTCCGGCAGGTTGATGTCGACAAACCGGCCTTCGTTGCCGGGCACAAAGGTGCCAAAATCGACGTAGCCGACCGGTTCATTTTCCGCCCGCAGCGCGGGGGCGGACAGGAAAAAGGCGGCGGGCACGATGGCCAGCAGGGCGGCGATGGGGAGAGAGCGGACTTTGGGTTTCATGGATGAATGCGGCTGGGTGGGGAGTGCGGGTTGAGGACGGTCGCCCATAACTACACCGCGGCGTTCGGGAAAGTTGCAGGCGGCTTCAGCCTCGCCGGAAGATCCGCCGCGCGGACCGGCGTCTGGCGTCACCCCTCGCGATCTCCGGCGGTCGACGGGCGCCGTCGGGGGGCCTGAGAAATCGCTGGCGTTCCCCGGCAATCAAATGCCAGTTTCGAGCGTCTTAAATTCCCATGTATCCCATCCCCCGTTCCTTTGCCGTCGCGGCCGGCCTGTTCGCCGCCGCGATCCTGAGCCTGACCGCAGCGCTCCCGGTCCGCGGCGCTGACGCCACACCGGCGCCCACTCCGTCGGAGGCCGTCGAAAACTCCGTGGTCAAGGTATTCAGCACCGTCCGGTATCCCGACCTGCCCCGCCCCTGGACAAAACAGGCCCCGCGGGAGATTTCGGGGAGCGGCGTGGTGATCGACGGCAACCGCATCCTGACCAATGCCCACGTGGTGCTGTATGCCAGCCAGATCCAGGTGCAGGCGAACCAGTCGGGCGACAAGGTCTCCGCCAGCGTCGAGTCGATCGCCCCGGGCATCGATCTCGCCGTGCTCAAGCTGGACGACGAATCGTTCTTCAAAACCCATCCGGCGCTCAAGCGGGCCGACGCCCTGCCCCAGATCAAGGATGCGGTGATGGTCTACGGCTTTCCGGAGGGGGGCACCACCCTGTCGATCACCAAGGGCATCGTGTCGCGCATCGAGTTCGTGCCCTACCACTACATGGTCAGCGGCCTGCGCATCCAGATCGACGCCGCCATCAATCCCGGCAACAGCGGCGGCCCGGCGGTGGTCGATGACAAGATGATCGGCCTGTCGTTCAGCCGCCTCGGCGGCGGCGCGGAAAACATCGGCTACATCATTCCCTGCGAGGAGATCGAGCGCTTCCTCAAGGACGTCGCGGACGGCCACTACGACGGCAAGCCCGCCATGTACGACGAATTCCAGACGCTGCAGAACCCGGCGCTCCGTGAGTACCTCAAGCTCGATCCTTCCATGCA
This sequence comes from Opitutaceae bacterium, assembly GCA_046704925.1. Taxonomy (GTDB): domain Bacteria; phylum Verrucomicrobiota; class Verrucomicrobiia; order Opitutales; family Opitutaceae; genus Fen-1467. The sequence continues at coordinate 4,211 of JBJKRD010000125.1, forward strand.
CGGCGTCGTGGTCCACCACCCCTTCGAGGACGGCCCGGATTATCCCCTGAAGGAATGGGACGTTGTCACCAAGATCGGCACCACGCCGGTGGACGACGAGGGCAAGTTCAACGCCAACGACAACCTGCGGCTGCGCTTCACCTACCTGGTGCAAAATCTGGCCAAGGACGGGAAGGTTCCGCTGACGATCATCCGCAACGGCAAGGAGCTGCAGGTCGAAGAGCCGGTGGCGCCGGGCTACCCGCGGCTGATTCCGCCCCTGGAGGGCGATTACCCGTCGTACTTCATCTACGGTCCGATGGTCTTTTCCAACGCGACCGAGGAATTCGTGAACATGCTCACCGGCAATCCCCGGAACGGGGCGACGGTGAACACGCTCCTGAGCCTGATGGGCAATCCGCTGGTGACGCGCCGCGGCGACCGGCCGACCTTCAAGGGTGAGCAGCTCGTCATCGTTCCCAGCCCCTTCTTTCCCCACCAACTGGTCAAGGGCTATGCGGTGCCCACGGCCCGGGTCGTGAAGTCGGTCAACGGGATCGCCATCAAGAGCCTGGACCAGCTCGTGGCGGTGCTGCGGGACTGCAAGGACCAGTACATCACCATCGCCTTCGACGGCCGGGACGTGGAGTCGCTCGTGTTTCCGCGCAAGGAAATGGTGGCGGCGACCGACGGCGTCCTGAGCGACAATGGCATCCGGAGTCAGGGTACGCCGGATACGATGGCGATCTGGAACGCGAAACCGGAGAAATAGGCGGAGGCCGGAAGCCAGAAGCCAGCTCGCCGCGCCGAAGTTCCGCAATGGCGGAACGAAGGCGGGAGGTCAGAGTTCAGAGATTAGAAGGCAACGGCCGGACGGCAGAAATCACAGGTCGCACGTCAGAACGAAGCCGAATGGCGGCATGCCGCGCCGAGGTTCCGCTCGCGCCTGGTAGCGCAGGCTTCCAGCCTGCATTACCCGAAAGAGCCGTCAGGAAGCCGGCGTGACTCATCGGTAGCGAGAATCGCATCCCACCCGCGGGCTCGCGAGCCAAACGGGACGCCCTGCACTCTCCCCGGGCAGATGGCGTGGCTGGCCTGCTTGGACTGCCGGGAGATCTGTCGAAAGATTCTTCTGGAGGTGACCATGGCTTCATACTGCAAGGTGCGGGTCGAACGCGCCGGCGAAGGCCGCCGGGCGCAACTCCAACCAGTCATCCTCCCATGAAGAACATCACCAAAGACCAGTTCGTGGCCGTACTCAACGAGGCCGGCGTCACCGACGTCCAGAAGCACGCCCTGCACGCCGCGTTTGAAACCTGCCACCCGCAGGCCCACGAAGCGTTTCTGCAGTGGCTGGGCATCCCCGCGGGTGAGATCCGGTCCATCCGCGAGCAGTCGCGTCGGGACAAGCCGCCGGGCGCTTGAAGCCGTGACCCGCCGGGCGCCGGCTGACCGCCGTCCTCAGGTCACCGGCACCGGCGGCAGATGCCAGATCTCGTCGGCGTACTCGCGGATGGTGCGATCGCTGGAGAAGCGCCCCATGCGGGCCGCGTTGAGAATCGCCTTCCGGGCCCAGGTGTCCCGATCGCGAAACTCCGCGTCCACCCGCGCCTGGCAGTCGCTGTAGGCGCGGAAGTCCGCCAACACCATGAACGGGTCGCCGCCGTCCAGCAGGCTGTGGTGCACGGGGCCAAAAACGTGCCCCTCCTGCGCCGTGAAGAAGGAGGAACCCAGCCAGTCCACCACCTCCCGCAATTCGGCGTCGCGGTGATAATAATCCCACGGGTTGTAGCCCTGGGCGCGCAACGCCGTGACCTCATCGACCGTCAGGCCGAAGATAAAGATGTTCTCCGGCCCCACCTCCTCGCGGATCTCGATGTTGGCGCCGTCGAGCGTGCCGATGGTCAGGGCCCCGTTGAGCGCCATCTTCATGTTGCCCGTGCCCGAGGCCTCGCGGCCCGCGGTCGAGATCTGCTCGGAAAGGTCGGCCGCCGGAATGATGCGCTCCGCCAGCGACACCCGGTAGTTGGGCAGGAAGACGACCTTGAGGCGGCCGCCAATCCGCTCGTCCCGATTGATATGGTCGCCGACGAGGTTGATCGCCCGGATGATGTTCTTGGCCAGATCGTAGCCGGGCGCGGCCTTGCCGGCGAAAATGAAAACCCGGGGATGGATGTCGAGGCCCGGATTCTGGAGCAGCCGGCGGTAGAGCGCCATGATGTGCAGCAGGTTGAGGTGCTGGCGCTTGTACTCGTGGAGCCGCTTGACCTGGACGTCGAAGATGGCCTCGGCCGACACCTTAAGGTCGCATTCGCGCTCGATTACGTCGGCCAACTCGACCTTGTTGGCCTGTTTCACCGCCAGGAACTCCTTCCGGAAGGCCGCGTCGTCGGCGAACTTCTCCAGTCCCCGCAGGCGGTTCAGATCGCGCACCCACTCACGGTCGCGCAGGACCCGCGTGACCAGCGCCGCCAGCCGCGGGTTGGCCTGCAGCAGCCAGCGCCGGGGCGTGATCCCGTTGGTTTTGTTGTTGAAGCGGCCCGGATAAAGCTGGTCGAAGTCGGGAAACAACGTCTTCCGGAGCAGCGCGGTGTGCAGCGCCGCGACGCCGTTGACCGAGTGGGAGCTGACCACCGCCAGGTTGGCCATCCGCACCTCTTTGCTGCCGTTTTCCTCGATCAACGAACAGGCGCGCTTCCTGTTCACGTCGTCCGGCCACCGCTGCTGGCACGCCTCCATCAAATGGACGTTGATCTCGTAGATCAGTTGCAGGTGGCGCGGCAGGACCCGCTGCAGGAGCGGCACGCTCCATTTCTCGAGGGCCTCGGGCAGCAGCGTGTGATTGGTATACGCGAAGCACCGCGAAACGATCGACCACGCCTGGTCCCACGACAGGTGCTCCTCATCCACGAGGATGCGCAGCAGTTCGACCACCGCGATCGTCGGGTGGGTGTCGTTCAGATGCAGGGCGACCTTGTCGGGAAAATTCTCCCACGAATTCTCCGGATTTTTGCGGTGGCGCCGGATGATGTCGCGCAGCGAGCAGGCGACGAAGAAGTATTGCTGCACGAGGCGCAGCTCCTTGCCGTTGTCGGTCTTGTCGTTCGGGTAAAGGACCTTGGAGATCGTTTCGCCGACGACCTTCTCGCCGACGGCCTCGACGTAGCCACCCTTGTTGAAGGCGGCCAGATCGAACTCCTGGCTGGCCCGCGAAGCCCAGAGGCGGAGGAAGTTCACCGTGGCGCTGCCGTAGCCGGCGACCGGTGTATCGTAGGGCACGCCCAGGATCGTCTTGGTGTTGACCCAGCGCGGTTGCGAGCGGCCCCGGTCGTCGAATTCGTGCACCACTTCGCCATAGAGCTGCACGCTGATGGTGTACTCCGGGCGCACGATCTCCCAAGGATCGCCGTAGAGGATCCAGTTGTCGGGATGCTCGAGCTGGTGGCCGTTGACGAACTCCTGTTTAAATAGGCCGAATTCGTAGTGGATGCCGTAGCCCACCGCCGGGTAATCGTGGGTGGCCAAGGTGTCCAGGAAGCAGGCCGCCAGCCGGCCCAAACCGCCGTTGCCCAGCGCCATGTCCTCCTCGGCATCCCGCAGCGTCTGGAAGTCCAGGCCGAGCAGACCCACCGCCTCGACCGCGGCGTCATACATCCCGATGTTGTGCAGGTTGCTCTCGAGCAGGCGCCCCATCAGGTATTCCAGCGACAAGTAATAGACCCGGCGCACGTTGCGCTCGTTGTGGACCCCCATCGTGCGGATGAACTTCTCCAGAATGTGATCCCGCACGGCCATCGCGGTGGAGATCCACCAGTCACGGGGGGTGGCGGTGTGCGGGTCCCGGGCCAGCGTGAACTTCAGGTGGCGCAGGATTTCCGTGCGCAGCACCTCGACCTGCGACGGGGGCGCCGGTTCTTCTCCGTTGGTTTTGCGGGACAGCGATTTGTTTTTGGCAGAGGCGGCGACAGGCATGGTGCGAACTCAAACCCGCAGGAGCAATTTGCGGGCCCGCCGCTTGGGCGACCCCCCGCTGAATCAATCCGCGTTGCCGGAGAGGGGTGATGGAACCGGGCACAATTGTCAAACTCCCGGCGGCAAATGGGTGGTTGGCGGAGTCGCTCGTGCCGCCGCATGGCGCGGCGCGGTACCAGTTTAGCCATTGATATTCCCGCCCTTGGCGCCCTAGTGTCCCACTTTTTCCAACGCCGGAGACCGCAGCCCGCGCGGGGATCTGCGACCGGCAGGCAAGACCGAGCATGAAAAAACCAAGCTATCACGCATGCGGCAAAAATGACCTGATTCTGGTCGCGGGTGCCGGCGGATTCATCGGGGGCTCGCTGGTCCGTTACCTGACCCGGAAGGGTTTCACCCGGATCCGGGCGGTCGACAAGAAGCCGCTGCCGCAGTGGTACCAGCGCACCGCGGGCGTCGAATTGCTCTGCCTCGATCTGTCCGAATCGCCCAACTGCGTGCGCGCGGTCGAAGGGGCCGCGGAGGTCTACAACCTGGCGGCCGACATGGGCGGAATGGGTTTTATCGAACGATTCCGGGTGCTGTGCCTGCGCAGTATTCTCATCAATACCCATCTGATCGAAGCCGCCTACCGGTCTGGCGTGCAGAGGTATTTTTATTCCTCGTCCGCCTGCGCCTATAACACGAACCTCCAGCGGGATGCGCACAGCCGCGCACTGAAGGAGACGGACGCCTACCCCGCCTTCGCCGAGCGCGGGTACGGCTGGGAAAAGTTGATGTCGGAAATCTTCTGCCAGGAATACGCAGCCGAGCGGGGCCTGAAGACGGCGATAGCCCGTTTCCACAATGTCTACGGGCCTTGGGGCACCTGGGACGGAGGGCGCGAGAAGGCGCCGGCCGCGATTTGCCGCAAGGTGATTGAGGCCAAGGACAAGGGTACCGGCACCATCGAAATCTGGGGCGACGGAACCCAAAGCCGCAGCTACATGTACATCGACGACTGCATCGCCGGCATCGACCGGATCATGCACTGCGATGAGCTCATCGCGACGCCGATCAATCTCGGTTCGAGCGAACTCGTCACCGTCGACGAATTGGTCAGCCTGGCCGAGAAAATCGGCGGCGTGAAGCTCAAGCGCCATTACGTCCTCGATGCGCCCAAGGGCGTGGCCGGCCGCAACAGCGACAATACGATGATCAAACGGATTCTCCATTGGGCACCGTCCATCCCCTTCCGGCAGGGCCTGCCCAAGACCTACCGGTGGATCGAGAGCCAGTACCGGGCGCGCCGGGCGGGCCGGAAAACCGTCCGGGACGCCGCCTGACCGCGGCGCGCCGCGCCACCGCCCGCCTTTTGTTTTGGGCCCGCCCGCCATGTGCGCGCTCGTGCCGGTCCCGCTCACCGAGGCCATCGGCGACTTTCCGTACCGCCTGCAGCTGGCGGGCGGCTGGATCGACCAGCCGTTTGTCTCGCGGCTGAATCCGAATCCCCCGGGTTCGATGGTCGTGGTCAGCCTGCGCCCGACCTGCCATTTCATGGAACGCTCCGGCCTGGCCACCGGCTCACGCAAGGTCGCCCGCGAGTTGTGGCCCGAAGGACTGCCGGAGGGCGAGCCGATGGATTTGGTGGAGCGCCTCTACGAAGAGGAGAACCGCGGGCGTTCCGACCCTTCCGGGACCCAGGACATGATCGGCCTGATCTTTCCCGGCATCAGCCGCCTCGACTACGATGCCGCCTATCGCGGGGGCGTTTTTCCGCGGCACGTCGAATCCAGCCGGGATGCCGGGATCGCGCGCTGGCTCGAGGGCGTCCTGCATTTGCTCCCGGTCATGCCGCGCCCGCCGGGTTATGGGCCGCTGGGGGTCAAGCATCTCGATCCGGAATGGATCCGCCGCCTCGGCCAATCGGGGCGAAACTGTTACTCGGCCATCGTCACCCGGAACCTCGAGGTGCTGGGCGGGTCGCTCAACGAGACCATGCGCTGCTGGGAGGCGCTCCTGCCGCACACCGTGCGCCATCCGGCGATCACGATGGATCTGCCGGCGCTGCTCCGCCATTACCAGACGCGGTATGCCGGGGCTATGTACTCGGGCTGCGGCGGGGGTTACCTGATCGTGGCGGCGGAGGAGGCGGTGCCCGGGTCGTTCGCCATCGACGTGCGGATCGCGTGAGGGGACCATGGCCCGGGTAGTCGTTTCTTCCGGATTTGAGGAGCTGACCTCCGCGGATTTCCGGTTTCTCCACGAGGCCGCGAAGCTGGGCGACGTGCACGTGTGCCTGTGGTCGGACGAGGCCATACGGGCGAACTTGGGGCGCGAGCCGGCTTTTCCGCTGGCGGAACGGGCCTACGTGATCGGGTCGCTGCGCCACGTTGCGGACGTGCAGGCGACGGGAGCGTCCCCGGATCCCGACGCCCCCCCCGCGCCGGCGGGCGGCGCCCCGGATCTGTGGGTCGTCAGCGAACAGAGCGACACGCCGGCCCGGCGGGCCCGCTGCGCCGCGCAGGGCGTGGGTTATCGCGTGTTGTCCGCCCGCGATCTCACCGGCTTCCCCGAACCGCCGGCCGCCCCGCCCTCCGGACGCCGGAAGGTCATCGTCACCGGGTGCTACGACCGTTTCCATTCCGGCCACGTCCGTTTCTTCGAGGAGGTTTCCGCGCTGGGGGACCTTTACGTGGCGATCGGCAACGATGCCAACGTGCGGGAGCTGAAAGGTCCGGGCCATCCGCTCCTTCCCGAGGCGGAACGCCGGTTCGTGGTGGGATCGATCCGCTACGTCACCCAGGCGCTGGTCACCTCGGGCATGGGCTGGCTCGACGCCGAGCCGGAAATCGTCCGGCTGCGGCCCGACCTGTACGTCGTCAACGAAGATGGCGACAAACCGGAAAAACGCGCCTATTGTGAAGCCCACGGAATCGAGTACGTCGTGCTGCAGCGGCGGCCGAAGCCCGGACTCCCGCGCCGTTCGAGCACCGATCTCCGGGGTTTCTGAATCCTCACCATGCGTTACGCCTTGATCATCGCCGGCGGCTCGGGCACGCGGCTCTGGCCCATGAGCCGGGCCTCCCTGCCCAAGCAGCTGATCCCCTTCCTCGACGGGAAAAGCCTGCTGCGACTGGCTTTTGAGCGCCTCGACGGGCTTATCCCGCCGGCCCGCCGCCATGTCTGCGCGGGCCGGAAACACGCCCGGGCGATCGCGGATGGCCTCCCCGGCTTCTCGCCGGACCAGTTTTTGGGCGAGCCCGTGGGACGCGACACCCTGAACGCGGTGGGCTACGGGGCCGCGATCATCGCCACCCTCGACCCGGAGGCGGTCATCGCGGTATTCACGGCCGATCACCTGATCGAGCCGGCGGCCGATTTCCGCCGGATTGTCGATTTGGGGTACCAGCTCGTGGAGCAGCATCCCGAGACCCTGGTTACGTTCGGGATCACGCCGACCGGACCGGACACCCGCTTCGGCTACCTGCAGCTTGGCGGGCCCATCGGGCCGACCGCCCGGGTCGTGGAAGTTTTCAAGGAGAAGCCCGACGCGGCGACCGCGCGCGGTTACGTGGAGGCCGGCCCGGAGCGCTATCTGTGGAACAGCGGCATGTTCGTGTGGCGGGCCTCCACCCTGCTCGACCGAATCCGGCGTTTCCAGCCCGAGACCCACGCCGGCCTGGCGCGCATCGCCTGCGCTTGGGCGACGCCGGACCGTGAAGCGGTGTTGGCGGACGAGTTTCCCAAGCTGAAGAAGATCAGCGTCGATTTTGCGATCATGGAGCCGGCGTCCCATGATCCCCAGACCCGCGTGGCGGCGGTGCCGATGCCTTTGCGCTGGGTCGACGTGGGCGCCTGGCCGGCGTTCGCCGAGACGCGGCCGCAGGACCCGGATGGCAACGCGCTGGCGGCCGAACGCACCGTGCTGCTGGATACCCACGGAACGCTGGTGGCCTCCAGTGATCCGAAGCATCTGGTGGCGACGATCGGCTGCGACGACCTCGTCATCGTCCACACTCCGGACGCGACGCTCGTCTGCCGGAAAGATTGCGTCGATTTGCTGAAGGAATTGCACGGGCGGCTGGGCGAGCGCTTCGGTCATGAGTACCTCTGAGCCGTCCGGCCCGGAATCGAGCGGCCCGGCGGAGCTGCCCCGATGGAAAACGCGCGCCCGGCGCGTGTTGCGCCGCGTGAATCCCTTTCTCACCGTCGAACTGCACGAGCTGGAGTTGCCCGACGGGCGGGTGATCGACGACTGGCCGTGGCTGGTCATGCCCGACTACGCCAATGTGCTCGCCCGGACTCCGGAGGGGCGCTTCCTGTGCTTTCGCCAGCGCAAATACGCGGTGACGGGACTGTCCCTGGCCCCGGTGGGCGGCTTCCTGGAAGCCGGGGAGGAACCGCTGGCCGGCGCCCGGCGCGAGCTGCGCGAGGAGACCGGCTACGAGGCGCCGACGTGGCACCTCCTCGGGCGCGGCGCGGTCGATGCAAATCGCGGCGCCGGCACCGCCCATCTGTTCCTGGCGCTGGATGCCGTGCGTCGGCACGAGCGCCACGCGGACGATCTCGAGGCGCAGGAGTTGCTGCTGCTGAATCGGAAGGAGCTGGAGGCGGCGCTGGACCGCGGCGATTTCAAGGTGCTGGCCTGGGCCGCCGTCGTTGCCATGGGCCTGCGATATCTCGAAAAAATCGCACCGCAGTGAAGTAAATGCCGGGTTTTGGGAACCGGTTTCCACCTTCGCGCGTCTCAGACCGCATGCAGCCCTTAGCGCAATCCCAACGACAGGTTTTGGACGAAGATTTGCAGATCATTCGAGTTACCCTGGCAACGATCACCGGCGACATCCGCGGATTTTCCGAGCGCGCGGCGGACGCCATCCAGGAGGCGCTGGCGAAGCTCGAGGTGGCGCAGCGGGAGTTTTCGCGCTGCCGGGGGGCCGGTCGGCGGCAATTCCCGCCCCGCGCCCTGTCCAACAGCTGAACCCGGCGATTCGGGCAGCCGGTCGGCGGCGGCTGGCTCAAGATCTTTGCGCCCAGCGCGCAAGCGCCTGCCCGGTAAGGGATCGGGACTCTCCGTCGACTCCGGACCGCGGGCCGGCATAAACGATCTCGCCGCCGGCCGTTCCTCCGCCCGGGCCGAGATCGATGATCCAATCGGCCGTGTCGATCACGTCCAGGTTGTGTTCAATGACGATGATGGTGTTGCCGGCGTCGCGCAGCTTGAACAGCAGGTCCATCAGGCGCTGAATGTCGATCCAGTGCAGGCCGGTGGTCGGTTCGTCCAACAGGTAGAGGGTCTGTCCCTGCTGGCGCCGGCCGAGCTCAAGCGAGAGCTTGAGACGTTGCGCCTCGCCGCCGGACAAGGTCACTGCCGACTGGCCCAATCGCAGGTAACCCAGACCGACCGCATCCAGTGTCTCCAACTTCTCCATGATGCGAGGGAGATTGCGAAAGAGCTGCATCGCCTCGCGCACCGTCAGGCCCAGCACGTCGGCGATGTTCCGGCCGTGGAACCGCACTTCGAGGGTCTCCCGGTTGAAGCGCTGCCCGCCGCAGGCCGGGCATTCCGTGTAGACATCGGCCAGAAACTGCATGTCGAGCCGGATCTGCCCGTCGCCCTGGCAGCGCTCGCAGCGGCCGCCCCGGACGTTGAAACTGAACCGGCTTGGTCCGTAACCGCGCACCCGCGCCAGCGGGCAACGGGCGAACAGGTCCCGCAGCAGGTCGAGCAGCTTGGTGTACGTGGCGGGATTGGAGCGCGGGCTGCGGCCGATGGGCGCCTGATCGACCTGCACCGCCTTCTCGAAATGCTCCCAGCCCTCGAGGCCCCGGTGCCGGCCGGGCAGGATCTTGGCTCGGTTGAGGCGCCGGGCTGCGGCCGCCGCGAGGATATCGTTCACCAGCGTGCTTTTCCCTGATCCGGACACGCCGGTGACGACCGTGAGCAATCCGACCGGAAAGGCGGCGTCCAGATTTTTCAGATTGTGCTCGGTGGCCCCCCGCACCGTGAGCCAGCGGCCGTCGGGGATGCGCGTTCTGGCATCCTTGGTCACGCGGAGCTTGTGGGCCAGATAGGGTCCGGTCCGGGAGGCGGCGGCCGGCAGGCGCGCGCACTGGGCCGGAGAACCCTGAAACAGCAGCTCCCCGCCCTCGGTGCCGGCGCCGGGACCCAGCTCCACGAGTTCGTCCGCGGCCCGCATCGTCTCCTCGTCGTGTTCGACGACGATCACCGTGTTGCCGCGGTCGCGGAGCTCGGTCAGCGTCTCAATCAACTTGCGGTTGTCGTGCGCGTGCAGCCCGATGCTCGGTTCGTCGAGCACGTAGATCACGCCCATCAGGCCCATGCCGAGCTGGGTGGCGAGGCGCACGCGCTGGGCCTCGCCGCCGCTGAGCGTGGCATATTCGCGATCCAGGGTCAGGTAACCCAGCCCGGTGTCCTCCAAAAAATGCAGCCGCTGCTCGATGCCGGCCTGTACCTCGCGCACGGTCTCGATTCCCGCCAGGCGTTGTCCAAGCTCACCGGCCAGGAGGTGGGCGGTCGCCACATCCATGGCGAACAGATCCGTGATGCTGCGGCCGGCCAGGCGCACCGCGGCGCCACGGCGGTTCAGGCGGGTGCCGCGGCAGGCCGGGCACTCCGCGCTGGTTTGAAAGGTCGTCGGGCGGGCCCGAAAGCCTTCGCTCCGGGTCTCGCGCCAGCTCTCGTCCAGCATGGCCAGCACGCCGGCAAACGGCATGAGCCGGGGCTGCTTCATTCGCCGCAGCCGGAAGCTGAACAGGCGCTCCCCGGCCCCGTGCAGCAGGAGGCGCCGGACCTCATCCGGGAGGTCGCGCCAGGGTTTTTCCGGATCGTAGGGCAACTGCTCCGCGAGCTGCTTCAGGATGGCATTGTGTTTGATGATCAGATTCTTGCCGCCGATGCGCCAGGGCTTGAGCGCTCCCTCGCGCACGGATTTGCCCGGGTCCGGGACCACCAGATCCTCGTCGAAGGTCATGGCGCGTCCGAGTCCGCCGCATTCCGGGCAGGCGCCCTCCTGGTGGTTGAAGGAGAGATGGCGCGGGGTGAGCCGGTCGTAGACCTCGCCGCAGATCGCGCAGCTCAGGCT
>JBJKRD010000126.1:0-13301 GCA_046704925.1 Opitutaceae bacterium
TGATATAGCAGTCGAGGCAGCCGTCGCCGTCGTAGTCGGCGAACGCGGCCATGACCGAGGCGTCCGTGACATCGAGGCCGTACTCGTGGGCGCGTTCGGTGAACGTGCCGTCTTTATTGTTGACGAAGAGCAGATTGGGCGCACCGATCCGGCAGACATAGAGATCGGGCCAGCCGTCCTGGTTGATGTCGACAAACGTGGCCCCGGTCTTGGGGGCGCCGGGATCCGGACAATGGGTGCAATCGACCCCGGCGGTGGCGGCGACGTTCACGAACTTGAACGGCGCCACTTGGCGGTAGAGCGCGCAGGGCCCGTTTTTGGAAACGGCATAGATATCCATCCGGCCGTCGCGGTCGAAGTCGCTCACCGCGACCCCGGTTTCGATGGCCCCGAGCGTGTACTCGCGAAATCGGTCGCCCCACAGGCGCGGATCGTTGTATGCATTGGGCACATTGACACCCGTCGCCGCGGCGGGGAGTTGCTGAAAGTGTTTCGTGCCCGCACCGCCCCCCCGCAGCGGGACCAGCGCGGTACTGTGCCAGGGCGCGGCCGGGGGCGTGTCGGCTCCGTAGACCGGCGGCGGCGCGATCAGGCGCGCCAGCACCAAGGCGGCGGCGGCGACCGCGGACGAGAGGGGTGAATTCATGATTGAGGCCGACAGTCGGCGAGGCTGTCGGGCGGAGCGAATGCTCCGGGCGGACCTGCCTTGTTGGGTCCCCGGCGGCGTCCGAAAACGATTTTGGGATGAGTGGCCGCGGTTGCGGGGCGAATCGCGGCGGATCACCGGTTCCTCCCCGCCGTCACGGCCGGCCGCCGCCGAGTTTTTCGAGCTGGCCGCGCAGACTCCGGCTGAGAGGCAGCCGCGTGCCGTCGTGCAGTACCACTGTGTAGTCGCCGTGGAAGGTCGGCTGCAGTTCCCGGACCTGGTCGAGACGCACGACCGCCGAGCGGTTGACCCGGGCGAAATCCGCCGCTCCGAGGAGCTCTTCGATGGCCGCAAGCGTTTCGCGCAGCATCAGGCGGCCGGCATTGGCCAAATGGAGGATGACGTAGTTGTCCGCCCCCTCGATCCAGGCGATTTCGGCCGGCTTGAGGAACACCACGCGTCCCTCGGTGCGGAAGGCGAGGCGCTCCGGCGGGCGGCTCGCGGGCACCGCGCCTTGGAGGAGGGTCTCCAGTCGGTCCCCGAGCTCCCCGGCCCGGCGGCGCCGGAGGTATTCCGCGGCGCGTTGCAGCGCCACCTGCAATCGCTCTTGGTCGAAAGGTTTGAGCAGGTAGTCGACTGCCTGCACGGCGAACGCGTCGACGGCAAACTGGTCGTGCGCGGTCACGAAGATGATCGCGGGGCGGTCGTCGGCCGGCAGTTCGGCGACCACCTGCAGGCCGTTGCTGCCGGGCATTTGCACGTCGAGGAGCACGATGTCGGGATGACCCTGGCGGATCGCGGCGATGGTGCCCGGGCCGGTGTCGCTCTCGCCGGCGATCTCGTACGACGATCCGCCGCGCAGCAGGGCGCGCAGCCGCTCGCGGGCCAGCGGTTCGTCATCGGCGATGAGGATGCGCAGCTTGCTCATGCGGGGACGAGAGGCAGGGTGAGGCGCACGGATACGCCGCCCTCCGGCGGGCTGGCGAGTTCAAAACGATGGCGCCTCCCGTAGAGCTCGGCCAGCCGGGCGCGGGTGTTGGTCAGTCCGATCCCCTCGTTCTTCAGGCCGCCCGGCGGCAGGCCGCCGCCGTTGTCGGTCACGGTGAGCACCAGGTCGGTGTCCTCGCGCTTGACCCGCAGCACGATCCGGCCGGGGCGCGCCTGCGGCTCGAGACCGTGGCGGATGGCGTTCTCGACCAGCGGCTGCAGGATCAGGCTGGGCACGCGGACATCGAGGGTGGTCGGATCGACGTCCATCTCCACCGTCAGGCGGTCGCGGAACCGGATCCGTTCGATTTCCAAATACTTGTCCAGGAACGCGAGCTCGTCGCGCAGCGGCGTGAATTGCGCGTCCGACTGGGCCATGGTCTGGCGCAGCAGCTCCGACAGGCGCACGAGCATCCGCTCGGCCGCGTTGACGTCGGAATACATCAGCGACGCGATGCCGTTGAGGGCGTTGAAGAGGAAATGCGGCTTGAGTTGCCGCAGGAGCGCTTGGAGCCGCGCCTCCGTGAGGAGCTTCTCCAGCTCCAGCGCCTGCACCGTGCGCTCGTGGTACTTGCGATAATAGTCCAGCGCATGACTCACCGAGACGATGACGCCGTAGATCAGCAGGTTGAACGGGAACGTCTTGACGAACAGGGGTCGGAAGACCTCGGCGAACGTGGCGGGTTGGCCGAGGATCCAACTGTGCACCTGGCCCACGAACGACCGCAAAACCACGTACACCAGGGAACAGACGAGGGCGGCCCCCAGGTGGATGGCGGCGGTGCGCCAGGGGGACGTGTTCTCCGGGGGAAAGCGTCGGGCGAGGTACGCGATCGGAATCGAAAGGAGGGCCCACACGTACCAATCGCCCAGCGAGTAGGCGATCGCATCGGTCCAGGTAATCGTCCGGCCGAGCAGGCTGCTGGACAGGTAGAATTGACCGGCGAAGGCGAGACCGACGAGCGTCCAGAAGCTGCCAAAGCCAAGCCAACGCAGCAGGCGGCGGACAAAGGGGCGATACCGGGGCATGCGGGAAAGAGTTTACAGCGCGGTGCCGGAAGGAGTTCAATCCCGGCGCGCTGCTCCCGGCAATCTTGTCCGATGTCCTCTGATTTTCCACCCTCGATGGGAGGTTTTGTGCCGGGGGCGCCGACCGGCCGCCGGATGGTGCCGCTGCTGCTGCCCATCCTCCTGCCGCTGGTGGTCGCGGCGATTGTGATCGGGCTGCTGTTTTCGTGGCTGTTGCCACCGACGGCTCCGACCGGCGCGCTGCCGCAACCCCGCTTCACCGACGTGACCGCGGAAGCCGGGCTGACCTTCGCGCGGCTGGCCGGGGCCACGGCGGCGAGCCGGCCGCCCTCCACCCTCGGGGGGGCGGTGGTGGTGTTTGACTACAATGGCGACGGCTACCCCGACCTTTTCTTCGTCAACGGGGCCCCGTGGCCGGGGGAGGCGGCGTCGGCTGGAGACCGGGCCGGAGGTCGGTGCGCGTTGTTTCGCAACGACGGTCACGGCCATTTCACGGACGTGTCGCACGCGGCGGGACTGGACGTGGAGATCCAGGGCATGGGCGCGGCCGCCGGCGACTTTGACAACGACGGCCACCCGGACCTGTACATCGCGGGCGTCGGCGGCAATCGGCTTTTTCGCAACCGCGGCGATGGCACCTTCGAGGATGTGACGGCGGCGGCGGGCGTGGGTGGGGACGGTCATACCTGGGCCATCGGCGCGACCTGGATCGACTACGACGGCGACGGGCGGCTTGATCTGGTGGTGGCCAACTATGCGCGCTGGCCGGAGGGCATGGATCTCGACCTGGCATTGCGCGTCGCGAGCCAGGGGCATTCCTACGGCACGCCCGTGGGCTTCATGAACGCGCTGCCGTCGGTGTACCGCAACCGGGGCGGCGGCCGCTTCGAACTTCTGCCGGCCGCCGCCGGCTTTCACGGTCTCGATCCGCAGACGGAACTGACCACGGCCCGGACGTTGGCGGTGGTGCCGGTCGACGCGAACGGTGACGGGCGGCTGGATCTGCTTTTCACCTACGCGGCGGCCCCTTGCTCCCTATTCCTCAACGAGGGGCGCGGTGTGTTTCGGCGCTGGGCGCCGCCATTCGCTGAGCGCCAGGAAGGCGCCGCCGCGGGGGCCGCGGCCGCCAGTCTCCTGCCGCCGACCCTGCCGGCGGCGGTTGACCCGCGTTCGGCGGCCTTGGTATCCGACGCGCTGGCCGACGCCGACGACCGCGACGCGGGGTTGCGTTTGCGCTCCAAGCTGGCTGTGGCGCCGCTGGACTTGGAGAACAGCGGCAGACTGGAGTTGTTCTCCAGCGAAGGACGGGCGGAGCCCGACGTGAACCGGTTCGCCGGGGAAAGGAACTACGCCGCCGCGCCGGAGTTGTTATGGAATCAGGGAGGTCGCTGGATCCCGGCGGCGACGCCGGGCGGCCATCCGGGACGCTGGGCCGAACCGCTGGTGGGCCGTGGCGTGGCTGTGGCCGACTTCGACGGCGACGGCGATCTGGACGTGGTGGTGGCCCAGAACTGTGGGCCGCCGCGGCTGTTGCGGAACAGCCAACGGCTGGCCTTGCCGTGGCTGCGCCTCGTGTTGGTGGCAACCCACGGGCCCGATGAAGCGGGTGGCGCGCGGGTCGAAGTACATACGCGGCGCCGGACCCTGACCGCCACCCAAGCGCCGGCGATGGGCTTCATGGCGCAGTCCGATTCCGCGTTGACGTTTGGGCTGGGAGACGATCCCCGCGTGCAGAAGATCGTGATTCATTGGCCCTCCGGGCGCCGACAGGTGGTCCGGCCGACGGCGATCGACCGGACCCTGGTCATCCGCGAGCCGTGATGCGGGACGGCGGCGGAGACAACGGCTGCCAGGACCTTTGGTGTCGGAGCGAATCGGGTATCGTGACCCGGACTCCCCAGTTAACTCAACCGATCGACGGCGAGGCCCTTCGACGGCGTACAATGGCCGCAAATGATCTCACTTGGTCGTCCAACGGCCCGGCTTCTGCCAAAGGAGGAGGGCCCGGGTCATGAAGATATCGGGAATTGAGTTGATCGAATATCGGATCTGGATCTGCGGCCCTGAGTGCCTTCCGCTCGCGGTGGGGCGGCGAGGGTCGGTTCCGTTGGTCCAGTTGAGGATAAAACAGGGATAAGACTGATCTCTAGAAATTGCACATTGGCGTTAAGGTGCTACAATCGATTGGGAGGATGACAGACTCCGAAGTAATCCGGATCGTGCGGCAGTTGACAGAGGCGGAGTTTCCAAAGGTGTGCCCTAACTGCGGCCGGAGATTTGTTACGCTTCGGGAGTATGTTCAAATAACCGAACCGATTGGACGGACCATGTCCTACGACGCCGAACTCAAAGACTGGGACACCGTGCAGCCGATCGGCTCAATCGCTCTCGCACTCTGCACCTGCAAGACGACCCTCGGGATAGCAACCACCGGATGGCCGATGACGGTGCGACTGGCGTTGCTTCAATGGATCAAGGACGAAACGCAGGCTCGCGGTGTCGGCGCCAGGGAACTGCTCGACCACGTCCGCCATGAGGTCCGCAAGGAAGTCCTCGCGGAACCAGATCGGGATTGAACGCGGTAGTCGGTGGCCGGCGGCGTTGTCTTGGGAAGCGACGCCATCGGCCCATCGGCGGCGTTCAGATGCCTCAAATGCTGGAACGCCCGACGTCTTTAGGGGCGCGATTGCCTGGAAGAACGGCCCTGGGACGGCGTGCAACGGCTTCAGATCGGGTGCAGGGTAAGATCTGAGCCAACGATCCGGCGCCTGCGGGACCGTGAGCCCGGTGGCCGCGAGCATGGGAGTCCGGTGTGACGCCAGAATCCGGTGCCACCCTTCTGCCGCTTCCAGAGGTGCTCCAGTTTGAGGGCTGCGGTGAGGTCCCGTGGGCGCACTTTGGGAGACCGGCACCCATGGTCCACGGGTGGAGGGCCAGGCGCCGACGCCAACGGGGTGTTGCTCAACTCGGCTCGGGACATCGCTGCTGAGGCCGATGCAGAAACGGCCTCCGGGGTTCCGGGGCGCGTAATACCAGTGATCTGCGCTGGAAATGGCGAAGGCCGGTCCGCTCTTGCGGATCCGGCCCTCATTGGGTGCAGGGGTTGGATTTGAACCAACGACCTTCAGGTTATGAGCCTGACGAGCTACCAGGCTGCTCCACCCTGCAGCAGAGAAAGGGCAAGAAATGCCCCCGGACTGGGGCCTGTCAACGGCTATTTCACGTCAGGTCCCAAGGTCCGTTCGCTCCCGACGTCGGCTAAGGCCGATATCATGTTGTTCGGGCCGTTTCGACCAATCGGCGCATAATCGGACGAATACCTGGTTTTGCCTATGACGCAGTCCATGAGGACGATAGATGTTCATCCAGAGTCTGGACATGCGATCCCGCATCTGCGGAAGCGCGGGCGCGACGGGTTGCCAGGCCGCTGCCTTCGGCAATGGGCGGCTTGTCACCGCTCGGACGGCTTCCGCCATGGGTCGGGAGTGTTTGGGCCGAGGCAACTTCCGGCTTGCCAATGCGCCGGTGCTCGGGTGTGTTCGGCCCCTTTCCCGTTCCTTGGTCCGCCGACGCTTTTCGGCGACGACGAGCCAATAACATCAACCACAGCCAACACATCGATCGCAAGGCGGCCCTCCGGCCGACCTGGGTATCGAAGGATACATAGATCACCTTGAACATCACCGTCAAAGACCTGCTCGACGCAGGCGTGCATTTCGGGCACCAGACCAAACGCTGGAACCCGCGTTCCAAGCCCTACATCTTCGACCACCGTCAGGGCGTTTCCTTCATCGATCTCGGCAAGACCCATGCCGCGCTGCAGCAGGCCTGCGATTTCGCCGAAAATCTCGTGGCCGAGGGCGGTGTGATGCTCTTCGTCGGCACCAAACGGCAGGCCCAGGAGATCGTCCGCGAGGCCGCCACGGGCACCGGCATGCCCTACTGTGTCAACCGCTGGCTCGGGGGCACTTTGACCAATTTCGAGACAATCAAGCGCTCCATCGCCAAGTTCAAGAACTACCAGCAGATGGAGACCACCGGCGAGCTTGCCAAGCTCCCGAAGAAGGAGGAGTCGGCGATCAAGCGCGAGATGGCGCGGATGCAGCGCAACTTCGACGGCATCCTCGACATGAACGTCCTGCCGGGGGCGCTATTTGTGATCGACGTGAACCACGAGAAAATCGCCGTTGCGGAAGCCGCCCGCTGCGAGATTCCCTGCCTGGCGCTGGTCGACACCAATTCCGATCCGGGGGTCGTCACCCATCCCATCCCGGGCAACGACGACGCCGTGAAGTCCGTTCGGATCATCGTCGACGCGGTGGTCGAGGCCGTGCAGCGGGGGTTGACGCAACGCGACAGCCGCCGGGCCGCCCGGGGCACCAGCGATCTGCGCGCCGCCTCGGCCGAGGTGGTGGCGGCGGCGGTGGCCGCCGGCGTCCCCGCCGGCGAGGTCGACTTGGAGAAGATCGAGCTGCCACCCAACGTCAAGGACATCGCGGTGTTGGAGGAGGCGCCCGCGCCCGAACTGGACACCGGCAAGCTGGCCGCCAAAAAGAAGCCGGTTCGCGCAGTCAAGAAGGCCGAGGGCGAGGAATGAGCGCCGCGCGGAACGGCCGCCGTCCGGCATCGCGCCGATGGTCGCCGGGTGGCGGACGCACCGAGTCCGCGGTTCAACTCCCCGCGCGCTCCTGAGCGCCGCCCGCCGCCTCCCGGCCGTTCACCCTGATTTCAGCAAGCCATTCAATGAGTACCGTCATCACCGCCCAAATGGTCAGCGAACTCCGCGAGAAAACCGGCGCGGGCCTGCTCGACTGCAAGAAGGCCCTTACTGAGGCCAATGCCAACGTGGAGGAAGCCATCGTCATCCTCCGCAAGAAGGGTGCGGCCTCCGCCGCCCGGAAGGCCGAGCGGGCGACCCGCGAGGGCCTCATCGAAAGCTACATTCACGTCGGCGGCCGCGTCGGCGTGATGGTGGAGGTCAATTGCGAGACCGATTTCGTGGCCCGCAACGACCAGTTCAAGGCGCTCTGCCGCGACCTCTGCCTGCAGATCGCCGCGGCGAATCCCGCCTACGTGCGCCGCGAGGAGGTGCCCGAGGCGGAGCGCGAGAAGGAGCGCGAGATCGCCCTGGCGCAGGTGCAGGGCAAGCCGCCGGCCGCCATCCAGAAGATCGTGGAGGGCAAGCTCGAGAAATATTATTCCACCGTCTGCCTGCTGGACCAGCCATTCGTGAAACAGCCGGAAAAGACGGTGAAGGACATCATCAGCGAGGCGGTGGCGAAGATCGGGGAGAACATCCAGGTCCGCCGCTTTGTCCGCTATCAGCTCGGCGGCGCCTGAGGCCCGCGGCGGCCTTAGCGGTGCCGGGTTCTGAGTTCAGGGTTTTGGGTTGAAGGCGGGGAAGCAATATTCGCTTGAACCCAAAACCCAAGACTCGAAACCCAAAACCGTACGCCAAAGGCGTCACCCGCGGACAGATCGTGGCGCGCGGCCTCACCAATCGCTGCCCCAATTGCGGCGGGCGCACGCTGTTCCGGCCGGGCCATCCGTTCGAGCTGAACCGGGAGTGTCCCCGCTGCGGCCTGCGCCTCGAACGCGACGAAGGCGTTTTCCTGGGCGCCATGTCGCTCAATTACGGCGTGACCCTGGTCGGCGGCCTCGGCACCGTGCTCGCGCTGGCCTGGTATCACGTGATCGCGGCGCTGACCGCCGGCATCCTGGCCGGCGGCGTCGCCGTCTTCCTGCCGATCCTCCTCTACCGCCCGTCACGCAGTTGGTGGCTGATGAACTATTACGTGTTCCTGCCCCAGCATCTGCCCGCGAACAAGAACCCGGCGCACGACGGCGCTCCGGGTGACGAGAATACCTGATCGGGCCTGGCGCCGCCGCTGCAAATCCTGGGCGCGGAACCTTGGCGGGGTAGCTGCTCGCGCCTGCCGGCCATGGCGCCGGGCGCGGCGGCTGGTGAGCGTGCGGTCCCAACGGATATCCGCAGTCTGACGGCCGCCGCTACGTCGCCGAACCGCACCCGCATTCCGCGCCGGCGCCGATCGCATCGGCCAGCTCGCAAAGCCGGGCGTAGTATTCGTCCTTGTCCAGCCCCAGCGCCGCCGCGCCGAAGGTCTCGGCGTCGTCCGGCGACGCGAACTCGCCGTAGTTCACCAGCACCAGTTGGTAGAGGACGAGCAGGGGCACTTCCTCCAACTGGGTCATGAAGAAGGGATGGACGTGAATAACGAAGCCGTCCTCCGGCCGGTCACCCTTGGCCACGGGATGCGCTAATTCGCCCTCCTGCAACACCGCGGCGTCAAAGGCGACTTCACATGGGTAGCGCACGGCGTCGCGGTCTTCGAGCAGGCGCTGCAGCCCCCGCCAGCGCAGCCCCGGCCCGTATTTTGCGCAAATCTCGGTACCCTTGTCCGCCACGTGGGCGTTGAGGGACTGGCGGACGTCGTCGGCGGTGAGGCGGGCGGCCATGGTGTGGGGCTAGGGTTGCATCGACGTCTGGGCCGGCGCCACCGCGAGTTGGCCGTACGGGAGCGGTTCATTGGCTTTCGTCAGCCGGCCCTGGAGAATCGGCACCGACATCCGCAGAAAGATCGTGTAGCAGAGCAGCCCGAAGGCCCAGATGCCGATGCAAACCAGGGTTTCGTTGAGGGAAGGCCGGTAATCCACGATCTGGCCCAGGGGCGTGGGTATGAAACCCGGAACGACCAGGCCCATGCCCTTCTCGATCCAGATGCCCACGATGCAGAGCACGCACGTCAGGTTGAGCCAGCGCAGGCTGCGGCTCACCGGCAGCACCAGCAGCACCATCGCCGTCAGGTCGAACACGATGGCGGTCCAGATCCAGGGCACGAGCGCATGGTGCCCTTCCAGCCCCAGGTAGAGGTATTTTGACGACTCCACGTGCAGGCTGCCGGAGTAGAATTCCTTGAACACCTCGCAGGCGAGCAGGAAGACGTTGATGAGCATCGAAACCTGCACGATGCCGCGCAGGGTCATCAGGGCGCGGTCCGTGATCATCAGCCGCTCCGACATGCGCGCCCGGACGACGTGATTCATCGCCGGAGCCTTCATCAGTCGGCGCAGGGTGTCGGCGGAAAGACGCAATACCTGGGTTGGCTCCTCCGCGATGGCCGTCGCCACACGCGGATTTCCGGCCAAGGCGGACACTTCGCCGACCTGGTCGCCCGGCGCGGAACTGCGGGTGATCCGGCAACGTCCGCTTTCCTCGCGCTCCACCACCACCCGGCCTTTGAGCACGAAGAAACAGTGGCGGTCAGTCTCGCCCTGCCGCAGGAGCACGTCGCCCGGCGCCACTTCCCAGACTGCCATCTCGGGGAGCAGCTCGCGACGGACCGGGAGGGGAACCGTGGCAAATTCCGGCAGGCGGCTGGCCAGCACCTCGAGGTCTGCCATCGTCGCGGCGCGCTTCCGGGCGGGGGGAGCGCTGGCGGCCCCGCCCAGCCGCCGGGTGATTTCGCTCAAGGGCGTGGTCGCCGTGACCCGGCGCACCACTTGGATGGCGAGGATCATGAGGGCCGGACCGGCGGCGAACGCCGAGGCGAGGAAACGGGGACCGACGATCGCCGAATTCCAGAACGGCCGGCCGCCCAGACCCACGTAGAGGAACGCGGTGACCGTGTGAATCGAGATGGCCCAGACGATGGCGATGAACACAAATGGCACGTAGAACCATTTCGCCGGCATCTTCTTTCGATACCGGCAATACAGCAGGTAACCGCAGATGTGCAGGTTCAGGATCAGGTAGCCGTTCAGCACGATCACGTCCCAGCTCAACATCGAGGCCGGGAAGTTCAGCACCCCCAGGCCGGGAATCAGGTGCCAGAAGCGGTCGGGCCGGCCCAGATCCACGGTGACGAACGCGAGGCACATGAGGATCGCCGCCACCGCGAGCAGTTCGCCGAAGATGACCAGATCGTGCAGCTCTTCGTTGTCGTAGATGTACACCGGGATGACCATCATCACGGCCGCCGCGGCCACCCCGACCAGAAACGTGAAGTTGGCGATGTACACCCCCCAGGAGACCTGGTCGCTCATGCCGGTGACGATCAGGCCGTGGACGAGCTGTTTGGCGTACGCGTTGAGGCCGAACAGGACCAGCACCGTCAGCACGCCCATCCACAGGTAATACCGCCAGTCGCCGACGAAGGCGATGCGCAGGCAGCGCTGCAAAAAGACCAGATAGTTGTGTACGGCCTGCCTCATACGTCGAAGTAGTAGTAAAACCTGGGCGAGGTCCCCAGTTCCTCCTTCAGCTGGATGAACACCCGCTTGGTGCGCAGGATGTAGGACACCTCGCTATTGGGATCCAAAATGTTGCCGAACTTTCGGGCGCCCGCCGGACAGACCTCGACGCACGCCGGATAGCGGCCGGCGCGGGTGCGCTGGATGCAGAAGTGGCATTTTTCCATCACGCCCTGGCGCCGCGGCCGGTTGCCCAGGTACGCCATTTCCGGATTGAGCCGGTCCTTCGGGATCCAGGGTTTGGTGAAGTTGAAACGGCGCGCCCAATAGGGGCAGGCGGCCTCGCAATATCGGCAGCCGATGCACCAGTTGTAGTCGACGACCGTGATCCCGTCGGTCTCCTGCCAGGTGGCGTGGACGGGGCAGACTTTGACGCAGGGCGGATTCCGGCACTGCTGGCACTGCACCGGCATGTAGAAGTAGCCCTTTTCCGGGACCTTGGCCGGGTCGTAATTGTGCTCGGCTTTCTCGATGTCCAGCGAGCCGTGCGGCAGTCGCAGGACCCGGATGTACTGGATCTCGGGATCGCGCGACTGGTTGTTCTCCGCGACGCAGGCATGGACGCACTTGCGGCAGCCGATGCAGCGGGTGAGGTTGAGCGCGTACACGAACTGCACTCCGTCCATGGGGCGGAGGTCGCGCACGTGGGGGCGGATGCCATATTGCTTCTGCACCTCGTCCTCGATGCGCTTGAGCACCTTCGCCATTTCCGCCGGCGTGAGCTCCTTGTAGTATTTCTGCATGAACTCGTCGACGGAGGTGTAATGGTCGAAGTCGAGCAGCGGCCGCAGGCTGGTGGCCAGCGCGGCCAAGCCGGTGGTCAGGACCGCCGACGTGCGCAGAAAACTGCGCCGCGTCATCCCGGAGGGCGCGACGGGTTCGTTCTGGCGAAAGGGGGACTCGGTGGAGGACATGTCAGGGGCGCGCTTGGTTCGCGGCCATCTCCGGTGGACGGCGGAGAGGATGGGGTCCGGGAGCGGGCTTCCGGCCCTGGAACGCCGGGGAGTGGGGGTTGTGGCAGTCGACGCAGGGCTGCCGCACGAACGGTCCCAGTTTGCGATCCCAATAACCGCTGATGCGCCCATGGGCGCCCGCCTCCCAGTCGTCGTAAGTCGGGCCGTGGCAGCTGCCGCACAACTGGGGGCTGTCCCGGAATTTTATCTCGCGCCCGTCCCGGGTCTGCAGCAACTCCAGGTTGTTTTCGTTGTGGCAATTGAAGCAGTTGTTGTTCCGCCCCTGCTCGCCGTGTCCCATGACGATGTCGGAATGCGCCCGGGGGATGATGAGCTTTTGATTCGCGTCATAGCGCAGGGTCGGCGGTTTCCTCTTGTCGTGGCAGGCGTAGCAGTCGAAGTCCGACAGCGCGTCCTCGTCCTTGGCGCGGACGAAATCGACATAGGATCGACGATTGGTCGCCGTGCTGAGGAACGACGGGTCGACGAGCGGAATCGAATAGATGAGCTTGGGCAGACGCCAGACGTTCAGGCCGAAGATCACGGCCAGCGCGGAGAACACCGCCACCAGTCCCCACAACACCAGGGCGTTCTTGGAGCGGTCTCGCATCCGGTCGCGGCGGGGTTCTTCGTCCATGGTCCGTCGGCGTCAGAGGGGTGCGGCTGGTGATGGGCGGGGGCAGCTGGGATTCTGGCGGGTGGGATGACGGCCGGCGGCGGATTCCGGCCCTCCGGTGCGTCCGATTTCCGCGGCGGGTGGGGCGTCGGGGCCGTCTCAGCTCTTGAAGCCGCGGACGTGCTGCACCAGCGCTTTGATCTCTTCGTCCGAGAGACCCTCGATCGCCTTCATCCGGGTCCGGCCGTCGCTGTCCTTGAGGCCTTCCTTGATCGCCTTGAACGCCTGTTCGTCAGTGAATTGCGCCTGCACCTTCGCGTCGGTGAAGTCCCGGATTTCGAGCTTCCGGCCCATCCTGGTGTCGCCTTTGCCATCCGGACCGTGGCATTTGGCGCAATTGTCGTCCCAGTTGCTCTTGGCGTCGGCGGCAAAGACCGACAGCGCGGAACTGAAGATTGCGAGCGTGGCTATGAGCAGCAGTTTTTTCATCGCAGTAACTCCATGAAACGGTCGGGAATCAGACGGGTGGGTGGTCGGTTGCGGATGGAACGCGGCCATTATTCCCCAAATGCCGGGCGACCGGCTACCACTCCATTGCCCGACGCTGCGCATTTTTTGTCATGGCCATCAGATGACCAGCGCCTGGGGGTGGGGCGCCGGCAGTCGGTCTGCCCATCCGGGCCCGTGGCGTCACTGCCGCGGTTACGCGCCGGGCCGTCCGCAGCCAAACTCGCCTCCCGGCCACGGCTCGGAGCGTGACGGCGGGTGAGCGATTGGGACCGGGGACGCGAATCCGGAC